>JBEIQU010000147.1:0-4684 GCA_040376355.1 Prochloraceae cyanobacterium
AGGCAGGCCAGCCAGGCCAGCTTGTAGGGGTATTTGTCGCTGCTGAGGGAGCTGCCATTGGGCACGTAGAGGTTCAGCACCCGCACCCCATCCACCAGGGCGCTGATCACCCGCTTCTGCTCGCTGAGGGCCTCGGCTTCGGCATCGCCGGGCAGCAGGGCGCTGAAGCCGATCTGCACATCCTCCAGCGGCAGCCGGCTCACCAGGGCCACGCCGTTGTAGGCCTTCTGGCCGCTGATGGCGCAGCGGTAGCCGATCTGCTCAAAGGCCTGGTGGGGGAAGAGGTCGTCGGCCACCTTGGTTTCCTGCAGGCAGAGCAGATCCGGTTGCTCCTGCTCAAGCCAGGCCAGCACCTGCTCCAGGCGGGTGCGCACCGAATTCACGTTCCAGCTGGCGATGCGCATCGGTGGCGGGGTGAGGGCGTGGTGCTGCCCACAGCTTCCCCCACCACGGGTCTGCCGCCGTAGCATTTCCGCACTTGATCTCAACGCCGCTGTCCGCGGGCTGGCCATGCTTTCCCGTCGTCTTCCGTTGTTGCTTGGCTTTCCGGCCGCTTGCTTGTGCTCGGTGAGCGCCCTGCAGCCAGCCGCCCGGGCTCAGTACAACCCCAACAGCAATTTCTCCGTCCAGGAACAGCGCACCTACGACGCCGGTCCTGGCGGCAGCAACCCGTCGTCCAAGGGGGGATCGATTCTCGATTCCACCAACCCGATGGACCTGCTCAACAAGTTGAAGCGGGGCACGGCCCTGGATGACGCCACCAACCCCACGGACGCCATCGATGCGGCTCTCAAGGAGTTGGAGGCGCAGGCTCCGGCGTCGGCATCCCGGCCTGGGTCGGCATCGGCACCGCTGGTGAAGCAGCCTTAGGGCTCAAGGCCGCTTTGCGCAGGCTGCTGAGCCCCCAGCTGGCGGCCACCTGATCGAGCCGCGGGTCAGGTCGGTCCGGTTGGCGGCTGCGGGCCATCGCCATGGCCTCCTGGGCTGCTTTGGTGTCGCCCTGTTCCTGGCGCAGCAGGGCCAAGGCGAGCAGGGGCCTGGGGTCGCGAGGAAAGTCGCTGGCCAGTTTGAGATAGAGGGCCGCGGCCTCCGCTTTCTGACCCTGCTGCTGTTGCAGGTCGGCCAGCAGCATGCCGATCGGCAGCACCTGCGGTTGCACCACCGGCTTGCTGGCTTTGTCGATCAGGGCCTTGAGCTGAGCCTGGGCTTGGCTGCCGCGGCCCTGTTCCAGTTGCAGCAGGGTGAGCAGTTGCAGGGCTTCGATGCGGTCGGGTTTGAGGTTGAGCACCTGCCGCAGCTCCCGTTCCGCGCCGCTGCGGTCGTTGCCGTTGCGGCGCAGCTCCGCCAACAGCACCCGCAGCTGCCACTGCTGGGGCTGTTGATCCGCCAGTTGCTCCAGCAGGGCCGTGGCCTCCTGTTGCTGATTCAGCACCAACAACAGCTGCAGCAGGCGCCGTTGCTCAGCTTCGCTGGCTGAACCATCGGCGAGGCGTTGGCGCAGCAGATCCGCCTGGCGCTCCACTGCCGCCTGGCCCTGATTGCCGCCGCCGTGGCCGCCTTGGCGCTGCCCCAGCCACCAACCCCCCGCCAGGGACAGGCCCACCAGGGCTGTGGCACCAAGGCTGAGCAGCAGCCCGGGCCGGGCGATCGCGCTGGCGGCTGAGCTGGCGCGAGGGGGCATGATCCGGCGCGTGATTGCCGCCAAGTCTGGAGCCTTTTAGGCGCTGGTTACATTGTGGGCCGGGCCTTCGACGTCAAGCCGGCCCCAGAGGGTTTCAGCCACGATGCGTCAGCACCCCATTTCCCCGGTCACCGAACCGATGCAGTACCGGGCCATCGGTGTGGTGCGCGGAACCTACGTGCCCGAAGACCCCGAGCAGCTCACCCGTGGCAGCATCCAGGTCGAGGACGGCAGCACCATCGAGGCGGTGGTGCTCGGCCGTGTGCTCACCCTGATGCGCCGCCACCTCGACCTCAGCAAGCCCCATCTGTGGGTGGCCTATCCCCGCTATCGCGATGCCGGCAAGCTGCACCTGCAGCTGGTGGGGGTCTGGGAGCCCAGCACCCTGGCTGAGGCCCCCGCCGATGCGGAGCCCAAGGAGATTGGCTCCACCGATCAACTGCCCGAGGGCGACGACTACTTCTCGGTGCGCGGTGAGTTGATCTACACCCGGCCGGAAGATGGCGATCTGGTGGTGAAGATTCGTCAGCAGCCCCGGGCAGACGGCAGCCGTCCCACCCCCTTCAAATTGCAGCTCAAGGGTGAAATCCCACCGGATCACCTGCGCCATTTCGTGGCCCTTGATCTGCGCCGCCAGGGCCAGCTGCTGCAGCTGGAGCGCCATGAGGTGATCGGCCCGGTGGCCCAGCGTGCTGGCAAGGGCCGTGGCCCCCGTCATGGCGGCCCCCGCGGCGGTGGCCCCCGGCGGGGCGCTGGCGGCAACTGAGCATGGACGGGCCGGAGCGTTTCCCCAGCTCCGATCAGGGGTCGACGGCGGCCCTGAGCGCCGGCCTGGCGGTGGCGGGTGTTACGGCGCTGGCGGTGGGTGGTCCCCTGGTGGGGATCTCCCCCGGCTGGATCACGGTCGCCGTGGTGGGCGGGTTGGCGCTGCTCAGTGTCGATGCCGCCCGTTTTTCGGGCCTCGGCGGCCATCTGTTGGCGGAGGCCCTGCCCCTGGGGATTGGTGCGGCCCGGTTGCGGCGCATCGCCATCCATGAGGCGGCCCATGTGCTGGTGGCGGCCGACAACAACCTGCCCGTGACACGCGTGCTGGTGGGTAGCCGTGCCTGCCTGGGCCAGGGGCTCCGTGCCAACGGCAGCACCGAGCTGGAGCCGCCCCCCCACGCCAAATTGCCCCTGGAGGATCTGCGGCGCTGGAGCCGCGTGCTGCAGGCGGGCATGGTGGCGGAAACGCTGATCTATGGCGGCTCCCGTGGCGGTGCCGACGACCGGGCCCTGTTGGGCCGCCTCTGGGGCCTATCGGGCCACCCCGTGGCCACCGCCCAACAGGAGCAGCGCCGGGCCCGCCGGGAGGTGGAGCAATGGCTGCGCCAGCACCGCTCCAGCCTCGAGGCCGAGGCCGAGGGCCTGTTGCGGTCGTCCCCATGAGCGGATCCGCCCCCGTGCGCCCGGCTCTGGCCCTGGTGGATTGCCCCACCGGTCTGGCGGGCAACATGCTGCTGGCGGCGCTGTTTGATCTGGGCCTGCCCTTGGCGGCGGTGCAGCAGCCCCTGGCGGCCCTGGGGCTGGAGGGTGCCTACCGCCTGCGACTGGAGGAGCGCCGCAGCGGCGGCCTGCGCGGCCAGCATCTGGAGGTGGAGCTGCTGGAGGCCGCGCCATCCCATCGTCTCTGGCGGGAGCTGCGCCTGCAGATCGCCGCGGCTCCCCTGGAGCCCGTGCTGCAACAGCGGGTGTTGGCGGTGTTTGAGCAGCTGGCGGAGGCGGAGGGGGCTGTGCATGGCCACGGGGCTGACCAGGTGCATTTCCATGAGGTGGGTGCCGTGGATGCCCTGGTGGATGTGGTGGGGGTGTGTGCGGGCCTGCTGCATTTCGGGGTGGAGCAGCTGGTGTGCACGCCGCCACCGGCGGGCCATGGCCAGGTGCGCACGGCCCACGGCCTGCTGCCCCTGCCGGTGCCCGCGGTGCTGGAGTTGGCCCAGCGCCGGGGGATCCCCTTGGCCAGCAGCGAGGGCTTTCCCCCCGGTGAGCTCACCACCCCCACTGGCATGGCACTGATGGCGGCCCTGGCCACCCGGTTTGCCCAGGCGCCACCGCTGCGGCCCCGGGCCGTGGGCATCGGCCTGGGGAGCCGCGCACTGGATCGTCCCAACCTGCTGCGGCTGGTGTTGGCGGATGGGGCCGAGGAGGGCGCTGGCGCCACCCGTTGGGAAACCCTGCTGCAACAGCAGGCCCAGATCGACGATGCCTCCGCCGAGGATCTGGCCTTTCTGCAGGAGCAGCTCCGGGCCGCCGGTGCCCTGGAGGTGTTCAGCCAGCCGGTGCAGATGAAGAAAGGGCGGCCCGGCACGTTGATCACCGTGCTGGCTCCGCCCGAGCTGGCGGAGCCCTTGCGACAGGTGTGGTGGCAGCAGGGCAGCAGTCTTGGGGTGCGCGAGCAGCTGCTGCAGCGCTGGGCGCTGCCGCGTCAGCAGCTGGATCTGCAGACCCCCTGGGGGGCGGTGCGCCTGAAGCGCTCCCAGCGCCCCGATGGCAGCTGGATCAGCAAGCCCGAGGCGGATGATCTGATGGAGCTAGCTCGCATCCATCAGCTGCCCCTGGCGGAGTTGCGCCGGCGGGTGTTAGCTCGGCTCGACGCTGGGGCGGATGGCCCCGACGGCGCGCCATGAGGTTGCAGGATCTACGTCAGCGCTGGCCTTTTGGGGCGTTGCAGCTGCCCGGTGGGCTGCGCCGTTGGGTCACCCTGGCCAGCGTTGGGTTTCTGCTGGCGGCGCTACTGGCCCACGGCCGGCAGCTGCTGGAGCTGCAACTCGATGGCCAGGGCTGGTGCTGGTTGCTGCTGGGGATCGGAGTGAGCCTGCTGAGCCTGGTGGTGAATGGCCTCGCCTGGGGGGTGGTGCCGCAGTGGCTCGGCCATCGGTCGCGCTGGGCTGCCGTGGTGCTGCTGTTCCTCGACTCCAACCTGCGCAAATACCTGCCGGGCGGCATCTGGCACCTGGCCCAGCG
>JBEIQU010000025.1:0-11712 GCA_040376355.1 Prochloraceae cyanobacterium
CCGTGGGTACCACCACCAAACTGAAGCACCGAGTCGTCACCGAAAATGGCAACGAGGGCCGGCATATGCCAAACGTGGATACCGCCTGATGCCACGGCGAAAACGCCGCCCATGGAACCCCAGTCCTGATCGAAGAAGTTGCCGCGGCTGCGATCTTCGGGGACGAAGGATTCGCGCAGTTGGTCGATATAACCCAGGGTCGACTGGCGGTCACCCTCGAGCTTGCCGACCACGGTGCCGGTGTGCAGTTGGTCACCACCGGAGAGGCGGAGGCACTTAGCCAGCACACGGAAGTGGATGCCGTGCTTGGGATGGCGGTCGATCACCGCGTGCATGGCACGGTGAATGTGGAGCAGCATGCCGTTTTTGCGGCACCACTTGGCCAGACCGGTATTGGCAGTAAAACCACCGGTGATGTAGTCATGCATGATGATGGGCTGGCCCAGTTCCTTAGCGAACTCGGCGCGCTCATACATCTCTTCAGGAGTTGCGGCGGTGCAGTTGAGGTAGTGCCCCTTCTTCTCGCCAGTTTCTTCCTGCGCGGAACGGACGGCCTCAGCGACGAATTCGAAACGGTTCTGCCAGCGCTGGAAAGGCTGGGAGTTGATGTTTTCGTCGTCCTTGGTGAAGTCGAGACCACCGCGGAGGCATTCGTAAACAACCCGGCCGTAGTTCTTACCGCTCAGGCCGAGTTTCGGCTTGATGGTGCAACCCAGCAGGGGGCGGCCGTACTTGTTCATCCGGTCGCGCTCAACCACGATGCCGTTCGGGGGACCCATGCAGGTCTTGATGAACGCCATCGGGAAGCGGATGTCTTCCAGACGCAGGTGGCGCAGGGCCTTGAAACCGAACACGTTGCCGACCAGAGAGGTCAGCACGTTGGTGACGGAACCCTCTTCGAACAGGTCGAGGGGGTAGGCGATGAATGCATAGAAGGATTCCTTGTCGCCAGGAACGTCTTCGATGCGGTAGCAACGGCCCTTGTAGAAGTCGAGATCGGTGAGGAGCTCGGACCACACAGTGGACCAGGTGCCGGTGGAGGATTCAGCGGCCACAGCGGCAGCCACTTCTTCCTTGGGCACACCTTCCTGGCCGGTGCACTTGAAGCAAGCCAGCAGGTCGGTGTCGAGGGGGACGTAATCAGGAGTCCAGTACGTATCCCGGTACTCCTTAACCCCAGCGTCGTACTTCTTAGCCATGGAGACTCTCCGTTTGGGTCGAGGGAAAAAGATCAGAGGCGTGAGCGGCCCTTAGGGGCGCTGCTCAGTCCTCAGTCCTTCGAACCAACGAAGCCGGCGCTGCTGTTCAGAGCAGGCTCCACTTCACGGTGGGGACGGGCGATGATGTGGGCGGCCACCAGGCCGTCGCCCACGCGCTCGCAGGCATCAGCGCCGGCGCGAACGGCAGCGTTCACAGCACCGGTTTCGCCGCGCACCAGCACGGTCACATAACCGCCGCCGACGAACTCGCGACCGATCAGGCGCACTTCGGCAGCCTTGGTCATGGCATCAGCCGCTTCGATGGCGGGAACCAGACCCCGGGTTTCGATCATGCCGAGGGCGATGCCCATGGTTTCGTTAGCCATTACCTGCTCCTGGAGGAGGGGTGGAATGTTCGCCTGCAACCTTGCTCTCGCAGCGAGCCCCCCGTCAAGCCATTTGGGGCGTTTGTGCCATCACCGTCTGCGCAGTCACTGATAAGCCAGGCTGATCAGTGCATCACAAAACTTTGGAGTTGCTGTTGTCCTGGTTTGGTGATCCGGCCCAAAACGGTTGCCGTCGCCACCGCCCTCACAGGGGTTCAGCGTCCGAGACGTACGCCACGCCACCGTAATAACCGAGCAGCGGTTGGACGCCCTGGCGCAGTCGCTCGAGGATCTCCGGCTGGCAGAACACGATCACGTGGGCGTTGGCCCCCAGGCCGCTGAAGTCCATCGCCTCGGACACCGACCCGTGGGGGCCCTTGCCGGTGACGTGCTTCATCACCGTGTAGCCCGGGGAGCCGGCGGCCTCGATGGCCTGGAGCACGGCCTTCAATTCCCGCTCGCTGATGATCAGATCGAGGCGTTTCATCTGATCAACCTCCGGCGACCACCAGTTTGTTCACCAAAGCCATGTAGAGGGGAATGCCCACAATGATGTTGAAGGGAAAGGTGAGCCCCAGCGCCGTGGAGATGTAGTAGCTGGGGTTGGCCTCCGGCACGGTCATGCGCATGGCGGCCGGCACGGCGATGTAGGAGGCGCTGGCGCACAGCACCACAAACAGCAGGGCATTGCCCGCCTCCAGCCCCAGCCCCCGGGCGATCAAGGCCCCCACCAGGGCGTTGAACAGGGGCATCAGCACCGAGAAGGCGATCAGGAAGCTGCCGGCGCGGCGCAGGTCCCCCAGGCGCTGGGCCGCCACGATGCCCATGTCCAGCAAGAAGAAGCTCAGCGCCCCATAGAACAGCTTGTCGGTGAAGGGCAGCATCTTCTCCACGCTCTGGGGGCTGTTGCCGGCGGAGAGATAGCCGATCACCAGGCTCCCCACCAGCAGATACACCGAGCCGTTGAGCATGGCTTCGTGCAGCACCGCCCCCCAGCGCATGCGCCCGTTGTTGGGCCGATCCTGGTTGCTGGCCAGCTTCACCAGCAGCAACCCCACGATGATCGCGGGCGACTCCATCAGGGCCAGGGCCGCCACCATGAAGCCGTCGTGGGGGAGCTTCTGGGTTTCCAGGAAGCTTTCGGCGGTGATGAAGGTGACGGCGCTGATCGAGCCGTAGGTGGCGGCGATCGCGGCGGCGTTGAACGGGTCGAGCTTGATGCGCAACACCGCAAAGCTCAGCAGCGGCACCGCCAGCGACATCAGCACCGCCGCAGCGATGGTGGGCAGTACGGGGCCACTGATGCCGCTGTGCTGCAGCTCCAGCCCGCCTTTGAAGCCGATGGCCAGCAACAAATAGAGCGAGAACAGCTTGGGCAGCGGTGCGGGGATCTCCAGATCGGAGCGCACCAAGACCGCAATCACCCCCAGAAAAAAGAACAGAACCGGGGGAGTGAGCAGGTTCTGCAGAACCAAACTGCTGTCCATTCCTGCTGGGGCTACACCGCTGTTTCAAGCTAGGCCTGGGCCGCAGATCTGTTCCCGGCTGCACACATCTCGCCGCATGGGCTTGCCGCCTCCAGGAGCAATGCCTACGGTTTTTCGCGAGGCAGGAAGCCCCTGGACTTGTTCGGGGGGTGGAATGTTCAACCCAACCTGCCTCAACCCTGTTCCTCGCCCCTCCCCCTCCACTTCTCACCACCTCCAACCGGCACAATGGGGCCCCTGCGGCGGAGGCGGCCCGGATGCACGACCGTTTCAGCCAACCGGCTTCAGCGCTGCCCGTGCTGGTGATCGCCAGTGGGAATGCCCACAAGGTGGCGGAGATCACGGCGATGCTCGATGCCGTTGAGCTGGAGGTGCGCCGTCAGCCGGAGGGCCTGGAGATCGAGGAAACCGGCAGCACCTACTTGGAGAATGCCCGCCTCAAGGCCACCGAGGTGGCGCGGCTCACGGGGCAGTGGGCCCTGGCGGATGACTCGGGCCTGGAGGTGGATGCCCTGGGGGGTGAGCCGGGTCTGTATTCGGCTCGCTATGCCGCCACGGATCCGGAGCGCATCGCCCGGCTGCTGCGGGAGCTGGGGGACAGCCCCTACCGCAGCGCCAGCTTCAACAGCGCCATGGTGTTGGCCAGCCCTGAGGGGGAGGTGGTGCTGGAGGCCGAAGGCATCTGCCGCGGCGAAATTCTCTCCGCTCCTGAGGGCCACGGCGGCGGCTACGACCCGATTTTCTGGGTGCGGGACGTGCGCATGACCTACGCCCAGATGCCCGCGCATCTCAGGGACAAACTCGGGTCGCGGGGCAAGGCGGCTCGGGCGCTCGCTCCGCAGCTGAAACGCCTGCTCAGGTTTGGGCGCGCCGGTTGATTTGCTCCACCGAACGCATGGCGGCCGCGGCCGCTTCCTCCACATCCCCTTCCCAGCCGGCCAGGGTGAGGCGGCCGAAGGCACCCACGGCCTTCACATCCACCACGGTGATGTTGCTGGCCTTTTCCGCCTCATTGGCCGCCAGCAGCACATAGCCGGCGGGCTCGGTTTCGAGGATGTACATGCTCATGCCGGCCTGGATCATCGAACCGCGGCGGTTCTGCCGGTTGATCAGCACCGCATGGTCCGGGGTGATGGCGCGGATGATCTCGGTCCAGGTGACGCTGCAGCGGGTGCGCTTGTCGACGCTGCTGCCGATGGCCTCCAGCACCACATCGCCGGAGTGGAGCACATTGCTCTGGTCGCGGTGATAGAGCGCCAGGGAGCCGAAGGCGCGCTCCACCACCATCTGGCCCAGGCGCACGGTGCTGGCCTTGAGCGAGATGTCGGTGACGCGGTGCACCGCCATGCCGGGGGACACCTCCAGCCACAGGCAGGCATCGCCGGGGATGGGCAGGAAACCCTGGCTCACCGTTCCCATATAGGCCGCCAACTGGGGCTGTAGGGAATCGAGGAACACGTAGGTGCGCAGCTCGATCGATTCGACGGCGCTGGCCTGACTCACCAGCCGGGCCTCGCTGTCGGTGGTGATCACGCAGCTGGCGGCTGAGGGATGCAGCTCATCCAGGGGCGTGCCACTGCCGCTGAACCCCAGGTCGGTGCCCGTGATCTGCACCGCTGAGGTGCGTCGCCTGGGGTTGCGTGCGGGCAAAGAAACGAAGCGCTCCAGGGGGCCGATCGGCTGCGGGACACGCACACCGGTTGGAGCGCGGCGATCTTACCGCTCTGTCTTGGTGGTCTCGCGGCCGGTGGCGCTGATGGGGTCAGTCAGCCCCCGGACCGCTTGCGGCGCAGTTGAAGGGCCGGTACGGTCCGGCCAACCTCCGCAGCATCGCCCGTGGCCGCCAAGCGCACCGCTTCCCCCGCTTCTTCGGCTTCCACCAAAACCGCCGGCGGCGCGGCAGATGAGGCCAACCTCAAGCCGGAGCAGGCCCTGGCCCTGGTGGGCATGGGCCTAATGCAGAAGATGGCTGCCAATGGTGAGCTGCCTTGGATGTGGAGCGAAGCCGAGGACGGCGGCAGTTGCGATGTGGGCGCCCTGCGCCAGCGCCTCGAGCTCACCGAACTGGCGCTCAACACCGGTGCACCCCTGACCACCGCCGAGGTCACCTACCTGATGGGTGTCCGCCCCGGTTCGGCCCGGGTGGAGCGCGGCGGCCTGCGGGCCCGGCGGGTGAACCGCAATGTGTGGAAGCTGTCGCGCGCTGAGGGCGGCTCCGAGCGCGCCGGCGAGGTGGCCAGCTTCGGCAGCTTTAACGACGGCCGCCGTCGCTTCGGCTAAGGCAACTCGCCCCCCAGGCTGATTTCCCGATCCCAGGCGTTGATCAGCTGATCCCGCAACCACCCGGCTTGGGTGAGGGCGGCATCCAGCCCGCCCCACCAGTTGATCAGCGCCACGGGGATCGGCATGGCGTTGCATTCCAGTTCAAACGACTGGATCTGGTCCTCGCCATCGGCGAGCACCGTGATCGTGAATTCCAACAGCCCCTGCTGCCACGGGTGCAGGGTCACGGTGGTCACCTGACCGTCCTCGGCGCTGCCCAGGTCGATGGTCCACCAGGGGCCGGTGGGGGGTGGCCGCGGAACCCCGCGCTGCAGATCCAGCTTGGGCCAGCCGCGTTGCACCAGCTGCTGGAGCAGAGCGTTGAGGGTGGAGCGCACGGGACCTCCCCCGTTGCGGTGTCTCTGTCATGGCACTGGTGCGGTCCTGACAGCAAGGTGCAAGACGGCCATCCTTGGTTTGGATTCGCCGCTGCTCGTGCTCCAAAACTTGGCTCGCCAGCTGCTGGGGCAACCGTTGCCCCGCAGCGCGGCGGAAAGTGAAACGCTGTCTGGCTTCGAGGCTCTACCGATCCTGAGCTCCGATGCGCTCTCCTCCGTGGCCTATGCCACCGAGGCGGCCCTTGGCGTGTTGATCCTGGCGGGCAGCCACGCCCTGGAGCTGTCGCTGCCGATCACCGCGGCGATCGTGCTTTTGATCGGCATCGTGGTGCTCTCCTATCGCCAGACGATCGAGGCCTACCCCCAGGGCGGTGGCTCCTATGTGGTGGCCCGTGAAAACCTGGGCGCCGCGGCCAGCCTGGTGGCGGCGGCCTCCTTGTTGGTCGACTACATCCTCACGGCGGCCGTCAGCTTGATGGCGGGGACTCAGGCGCTGTCGTCGCTGTTGCCGGCGCTGCTCCCCTATGAAACCCCCCTGGCCCTGCTGCTGCTCGCGGTGGTGGGCTGGGTCAACCTGCGGGGACTTCGGGAGGCTGGGCGCTCCTTCGCGATCCCCACCTATGGGTTCGTCGCCATGGTGGCGCTCTTGGGCCTCGTGGGGCTCTTGAACCTGATCCAGGTGCATGGTTTCCAGCCCGATTCGCCGCCGATGGTGCGGGCGGTGGAGCCCCTGGGGCTGTTTCTGATCCTGCGAGCCTTCAGCTCCGGTTGTTCCGCCATGACCGGCATTGAGGCGATCGCCAATGGCGTGAAGGTGTTTCGGCCGCCGGCGGCGCAGAGGGCCCGGCGCACCTTGCTGTTGATGGGCGTGATGTTGGCCCTGATGTTTGTCACGGTGAGCGGCCTGGGGTTCCTCTACGGCGTGGCCCCTCACCCCGATCGCACCGTGCTGGCCCAGATCGGCATGCGGGTGTTCGGCGCGGGCAGCCCTCTGTTTTGGGCTCTTCAGGTGTTCACCTTGCTGATCCTGGCCCTCGCGGCCAACACCGCCTTTGCCGATTTTCCTCGACTGGCGGCGATGTTGGCGGAGGATCGCTTCCTGCCGCGTCAGATGGCCTGGATCGGCGATCGGCTGGTGTTCCAGAACGGCATCCTGGTGCTGCTGGCCTTGGCCGGGGCGGTGATCGTGATTTGTCGCGGTGACACCACCGTGGCGGTGAATCTGTATGCCCTGGGGGTGTTCACCGCCTTCACCCTGTCTCAGGCCGGCATGGTGGTGCACTGGTGGCGGCTGCGCAGTGCCGGCTGGCAGGCCCATGGGCTGATGAATGCCTTGGGGGCTGTCAGCACCTGCCTGGTGCTGGTGGTGATCGTGATCAGCAAATTCGCGGAAGGCGCCTGGACGGTGGTGATTGCCGTTCCCGTGCTTGTGGCCCAGTTGGCACAGGTGCGTCGCCGTTATCGGCAGGTTGACGCCGCGATCGCCCTGCAACCGGGTGATGACCTACGGGTGCAGTTGCCTGAACGGCGCGATCCGGTGGGCAATCAAAGCCTGGTCTGGCTGGCCTCCTGGAGTCGTCCGAGTCTCGAAGCCCTGCGGTATGCCTGCAGCGTCTCGGATCGCGTCGTGGGGGTGTGGGTCTGTTCGGATCGCGATGACCCAGAACGGATTCGCGAACGTTGGCAGCAGATCACCGGCGGAGCCCCAGGCCTCGAGTTGGAACTGCTGCAGAGCCCCTATGCCTCACTGATTGATCCGTTCGTGGAGTTCGTGGATGCCAAAAAGCAGCGGCATCCCGACACGCGGTACATGATCGTGATGCCGATGGCGATCCCTCGTTACCGCTTGGATGGGGTTCTGCTGAACCAGCGTGGTTTGAACATGCGGCGTGCTCTTCAGGCCCATGGCAATCGCGTGTTCACCCAAGTGAGCTTCTACCTGCCCGTTTGAGCCACGGCGGCGCCGGCAGGCGCTGAACGGATCTGTTGTGCGTGCCGGATCGATCACGAGCCCCTGTGGCCGGAAGGCCCCAACCGCGATCTGCGGTTTCTACCTTTCAGCGCACATCGCGAGCGCCCTGCGTGTCCTGGATTGGAACGGCCTGGCTGGTGCCCCTCTATCCCCTGGTGGGATCGGCCTTCAGCCTGCTGTGGTCGCCCGGGTTGATCAAGCGCAGCGGCCCGCGGCCGGCGGGCTACATCAACCTGCTGATGGTGGCGGTGGCCTTCGCCCACAGCCTGCTGGCCCTGCTCAGCCTTCACAACAACTCGGCGGCCGGCGCTTCGGCGATCTATGCCCCGCCCACCTTCGGGTGGACCTGGATCAACACCGCCGGCCTGCGCATTGGCTTTGACGGCCTGGTGAGCGAGCCCGCCCTAATCGCCATGACGGTGATCACCGGCCTGCATGTGCTGGTGCAGATCTATTCGATCGGCTACCTGGAGATGGACTGGGGCTGGCCCCGCTTCTTTGGCGGGCTGAGTTTCTTTGAGGCGGGCCTCTGCGGCCTGGTGCTCACCGATTCGGTGTTCTTCAGCTATGTGCTGCTGGAGCTGCTCACCGTGGGCACCTACGTGATCGTGGGCACCTGGTACAACCAATCGCTGGTGGTGAAGGGTGCACGCGATGCTTTCCTCACCAAGCGCATCGGCGACATCGTGCTGCTGGCCGGGGTGATCGCCCTGTTGCCCCTCACCGGCACCTGGAATTTCCATGGCCTGCAGGGCTGGGCCGCCGACCTCACCAACAACGGCCAACCCCTGCCCGCCGGCTTCCAGCTGATTCTGTTGGCCCTGATCGCCGGCCCCATGGGCAAGTGCGCCCAGATCCCCCTGCACCTGTGGCTGGATGAGGCGATGGAAAGTCCGCTGCCCTCCACGGTGCTGCGCAATTCCGTGGTGGTGCTGGGCGGCGCTTGGGTGCTGCTGCGCCTCGAGCCCCTGATTGAACTAAGCCCCCTGGTGCAGGGGGTGCTGGTGGTGGTGGGCGGCACCACCGCCCTGGTGGCGGCGCTGATCGCTCTGGGGCAGATCGATGTGAAGCGGGCGATGAGCTTCCTGGTGAGCAGCTGGCTGGGGCTGCTGTTTGTGGCGGTGGGCCTGGGGGGCATCGAGGTGGCCGATCACCTGCTGCTCGTCTACCCCCTGCCCATGGGCCTGATGCTGATGGCCGTGGGGGCGATCGTGATCAGCAATGTCTCCCAAGACCTCACCCAACTGGGGGGCCTGTGGAGCCGCCGGCCCCTGATCGGCATGGCCTTCCTGGCGGGGGCCTTCGGCTTGATGGCGCTGCCCCCGTTCGGCGGTTTCGCCGCCCTGCGCGAGCTGCTGGAGCTGGCCATGGCCAGCAAGGCTCCCGTGCTGCTGGGTGGGTTGGTGCTGGTCACCAACACCCTGCTGTGCGCCTCGATGATGCGGGTGTTCGGCCTGATCTGGGGCGGCGTGCCCAAGCCGTTCACGGTGCGCTCCCCCGAGGTGCTGTGGCTGATGGTGCTGCCCACGCTGCTGCTGATGGGCCTGGTGCTGCACATCCCGCAGCTGCTGCTGCACCTGGGGGTGTATCAGCTGAGCCCCCTGCCGGGCTGGGGGCCGCTGGGCTGGCCCCTGGTGGTGTCCACCCTGCTCGGCGCCGGCAGCTCGCTGTGGTTTTACCTGCGCCCCCACCCGCTGGCGGAACTGCCCGCTGGCCTGGGGGGCATCCAGCACTGGCTGGCGGAAGACATGCACACCGAGGCCTTTTATCACCGCACCGTGGTGGCGCTGGTGGTGGGCCTGGCCCGCTTCAGCGCCTGGAGTGACAAGGCCCTGGTGGATGGCTTCAGCAGTGGCACCGGTGGTGCCGCCATGGCCAGTGCCCGTCAGCTCAGCCTCACCACCAGCGGTAATTCCCAGGCCTATGCCCTCTCACTGGTGCTCGGCGTGCTGGTGATGTCGGCCTGGCTGCTGGCCCGTTGATCCGGAGGACCCCATGACGCTTCTGTTGCTGTTGTTGATTCCTGTGCTGGCGGCCTGCGGGCTGCAGCTGTTGCCGGCGGCGAGCCCGTGGGTGCGCCGCACGGCCCTGGCCGCAAGCCTGGCCCAACTGGTCACCGGGGTGGTGGCCTGGCGTCTGCCCCCCGCTGATGTGTCGCTGAGCTGGCTGCCGAAGCTGGGGCTGCGGCTGGATCTGGGGCTCGATGGCCTCAGCCTGCCGCTGGTGCTGCTGGCGGCTCTGATCACCGCCATGGCCGTCCTGGCCACCCCGCTCGAGCAGCAGCGGGCCCGCCTGTTCTATGGCTTGTTGCTGGCCACCAACGTGGGGTTGATGGGGGCGTTCCTGGCCCGCAATGCCCTGCTGTTTGTGCTGGCCTACGAGCTGATCCTGATTCCCACCACCCTGCTGGTGGCCATCTGGGGCGGCGAGCGCCGGGCCGGAGCGGCCATTCGTTTTCTGATTTACGGGGCCGTGTCGGGCATCGCGCTGCTCACCGCGGTGCTGGCCTTCGGCTGGCTCAACCCCGGCGGGCTGGATTTCAGCTTCGCGGCCCTGGCCAGCCACCAGATCGCGCCGGATCAGCAGCGCATCCTGCTGGCGCTGGTGCTGCTGGCCTTTGGCCTGAAACTGCCGATGGTGCCGCTGCATGGTTGGCAGCCCCTCACCTACAGCCAAGCCCCTACGCCGGTGGCGATGCTGCTGAGCGGTGCCGTTTCGAAGCTCGGGGCCTATGGCCTGCTGCGCTTCGGCATCGGCTTCCTGCCCGACGCCTGGAGTGATTGGTCGGCCTGGATTGCCGCCATCGGCGCCGTGAGTGCGATTTATGGCGCCCTCAATGCGATCGCCCAACTCGACATGCGCCGTTTGGTGGCCTACAGCTCCCTGGGGCACATGGGCTTCCTGCTGCTGGCCCTGGCCGCCGCCACACCCCTGAGTCTGCAGGGGGTGATGGCCCAGATCCTGGCCCACGGCCTGATCATCGCCCTGCTGTTCTGCCTGGTGGGCCTGGTGGAAACCAAAACCGGCACGGCGCAGATTCCGGAGCTGTCTGGTCTGTTGAATGCCCAGCGCGGGTTGCCGTTCACCATGGGTCTGATGCTGCTGGCCCTGATGGCCGCCGCAGGCGTGCCCGGTCAGGCTGGCTTTGTGGCGGAACTGCTGGTGTTTGAGGGCAGCTGGGTGGCCTATCCCATCCCCACCCTGGTGTGTTTGATCAGCTCCGGCTTCACGGCCGTGTACGCCGTGCGCCTGTTCAACCGCGTGGGCTTTGGCCGCCTCGACAACGCCAAGGCCAATTGGGTGAGCACCAGCTGGATGGAGCGTGCTCCGGCCCTGGTGCTCACCGCCCTGGTGGTGGCGGCTGGCATCTGGCCCACCCTGCTCACCGGCCTCAGTGAAGGTGCCACCGCCCCCTTGGCCCTGCGCTCCAGCGAGGCGGTCACCGTGATTGCCTCCGCCGCCCCCCTGTCTCCGTCGCAGCTCTCCGCATGACCGCCAGCATCGCCCCGGAGCGCACCCAGGCTCCCCTGATCCCCCCCTCCACGCACCGCTACGCCGAGGTGATCCATCGGCTGGAGGCCGGCGGCTCGATGCTGCCGGACACCCCGGAAAACCTCCAACAGATCATCGGCATCTACAAGGCCTACGCCGTGCCGATGGATTTCTATTGGCGCGATCTGCTCTACATCGCCGAGCGGGTGTTCCTCAATCCGCTGCCGGCGTTTAAGTACTTCATCTCCAAGCAGTACCTGGAGCTGCCCAACAGCTACGCCGGTGAGCAGTCGAAGCTGCGCATCTGGCGCGGTGGGGAGAAGGCCCATCCGGAACTGCTGGAGTTCATGGAGCGGGGTGAGACCCGCCGCATGCCCAAGCTGCTGCATCACCTCTGGCATGACCGGGTGAACATGGAGTTCGCCGAGGCCTGCATGCAGGCCATGCTCTGGCACCAGGGCATGGGCGGTCGCTTCAACGACTACCTCGCGAGCGACGCCTACAAGGCCAATGCCG
>JBEIQU010000160.1:0-4536 GCA_040376355.1 Prochloraceae cyanobacterium
CGGCAGGCCGAGGTTGTGGCGCACGCGGCTGCGCAGGGCGCTGGCCCAGCGGTTCAGATCGCTGTGGCGGGGGCGGGGCAGCCGGGCGAAGGCTTCGTCGATGGAATACACCTCGAGCTCCGTCACGTAGGGCTCCAGGCTGCTCATCAGCCGTTGGCTCATGTCGCCGTAGAGGGCGTAGTTGGAGCTGCGCACCACCACGCCGTGGCGCGCCAGTTGGGCGGCGATCTGGAAGTAGGGCTTGCCCATGGCGATGCCCAGTTGACGGGCTTCGCTGCTGCGGGACACCACGCAGCCGTCGTTGTTGGAGAGCACCACCACCGGCCGCCCTAGCAGCGCCGGGTCGAGGGCCTGCTCGCAGCTGGCATAGAAGTTGTTGGCATCGATCAGGGCGATGGCGTCAGCCATGGCGCCCCAGCGGGTGAATCACGTGGATGGCCACCCCCCAGATCTGCACGTCGCCGCATTGGTGCAGCTCCAGGGGCGGATAGGCGCTGTTGGCCGCCTCCAGCCGCAGCCGGCCGCGGTGCCGCGCCAGCCGTTTGAGGGTGAAGGCCCCATCCAGCACCGCTACCACGATCAGCCCCGGCCGGGCCTCCAGGCTCCGGTCCACCACCAGCAGATCGCCGTGCTGGATGCCGGCATCCAGCATCGAATCGCCGCTCACCCGCAGAAAGAAGGTGCTGCTGGGGTGGCGGATCAGCAGCTCATTCAGGTCAAGCCCCACCTCGATGTAGTCGTCGGCGGGGCTGGGGAACCCGGCCGCCACGCTCGCCCCCGCCAGGGGCAGCCGCAGGGGCTGGCGCTCGGGGCGCAGGCCGCCAATCAGCTGGTGCTCGCCGGTGCTGGCGGGCTCGCGCGTGCTGGCTGGGGTGGAGCGGGGGACACGCGAAGCCACGGCGGCGCACCTGGGACGGTCGCAGACTAGTTCAGGCGTACTGCTCTGGCGAGCCGGTCGGGCGGTTGCTGCGGGGCTTGCGGGGTTCGCGCCGGAGCCCACGGCCAGCACAGGCGCGCGGCATCATGTAACAACTTTGTTACACGTTTCTCATGACCCTCGGAGAGGTCTTTCTGGAGTCGCTCACCAGCGGAGTGATCACGGAGCGGGAGATGGCCTGGGTCGCCGCCCAGCAGGGGGCGTTTGCTCGCCATGAGGAGGCTCTGGCCATCCGCCTGGGGCGCTTGGTGGACGAGGGCCAGATCAATCTGGGCTGCCGCATTCCCAGTCGGGTCATGCAACACCGTCAGGTGCTGGTCGACTGGATCGAGCCCCTGGGCCGGCGACGCCGCGCCATGGCTGCCGTGGCCTGATCTGTTAGCGCCAGGTTATGGCGCGTCGGTCGGCACCAGTGCCAGACCAAAGCTGGAGGCGCAGCAAGGACGACAACGCGGCGCCTCCGCGACGACCTCTGGTGGGTTGCACCCCCGGGGGTTCCGTTGTGGTCGGTCGTGCCCTGTCGGCGCGTCCCGGAACGCGTTCAGTCCGCACCCCGGCGGGGGCGCTCCGCCGGTCGCGTCCGCAGCCGATCGTCCGCCCGGCGTGGCGGCTGAGCGGCCGGCGCAGCGGTCTCCCCGTCCGCCAGCGCATCACTTTCCAGATGGAGCAGATCCTGGAAGGCGCTGTAGAGCTCCAGCTCTTCGCTGCTGGCTGGGGTCCGGCGCTGGCCGTTGGCACGCGGAGTGGTGCGGCCGCCACCGCCGGGTCGGGGGCCTGGCTGGGGTGAACGGCTCTGGGAAGGCTGGGGTTCGAGGCTCTGCCGCCGCTGGGCCGCCACCGCCATCGCCGCCGCAGCCGCCGCATCGGCCTCCGCCTGCCGCAGCCGATCCATCAGGTGCGGCGGCACGGTGCCGTCTGGGCTCACCTGCATCAGTTCGCGAAACAGGGCCTGGGGGTCGGTTTCCGTTTCCACCCGGTGGCGCTGGGCACTGGCGGGCGTGGGGGCAGGGGTGGGTTCGGGTGTCGGCAGAGGCTGCGGCAGGCTGCGGCCGAGCTGCTGCAGGCGCTCCAGGCTGCGGGCGTCAAAGCTCATGGCAGTCTCCGGGCCCTCAGCCGCAATCGAGGGTGTCGCGGGTCTGGCGACCGGTCACCGGGTTGGTGCCGGAGGCGCTGGCGCAGAGCTTGCTGAGCACGTCGCCCCGGAACGGCACGTTGGTGAAGTCGGCCCCCTCAATCCGCACGTTGGTGACCTTGGTGTTGAAGGCGAAGGCGTCCTCCAGCACGGCATTGCGCAGGTCGGTGCCATCCAGCACCGCCGAGTCCAGGGTCGCCTCCCGCAGGTCAGTGCCGGAGAGATTGGCGTCCTGAAGCTTGGCGCCAAACAGGCTGGCGCCCCGCAGATCGGCCCCGTGGAAATCCGCATCCCGCAGGTTGGTGAGGTTGAAGGTCACTCCGCGCAGGTCGGCGCCGGCGAAGTCGTGGCCAATCAGCACCTGTTTGGCGTAGTCCATCGCGGCCCGGGCGGGGGAGGCCAGGGGCAGCAGCAGCAGCAACGGCAGCAGCACTAGCGGCAGGAACAGATGCAGCAGGCGACGCATCACGGACAACCGACGGTGGCGCAACCCTAGTCAGGCTGTCGCAGGGCTCACCATGTCTCCGCAGCGGTTCACTTAGTCTCCGGCCAGGGATTTCCAGCAGAGCGCGATCAGCACCCCCGGCGGCGGCGATGGGAAATCCGATTGATCAGCAAACCTTTCTGGCCCGCGCCCGGGCCCGTTTCGGCGACCGCTACGACTACAGCGAGATCGTCTACAAGAGCTTCAAGACCCCCATCAAGATCCGCTGCCGCGAGCACCCGGTGCGCCTGATCGCCATCACGCCGGAGCGCCATCTGGTGACCACCGGCGGCTGCAAGTACTGCCTGCGGCAGTTGCGCGGGCAGCTGCCGGACGATTGGGCGTTGGGCGGGGAATGTTGAGGGCGTTTCCGCCCCGTGTTGATGGCCGCTGGCCCCAGAGAGCGCAGCGGCATCTGGGCGGAGCAGCGGGCCCAGCGGTTGCTGCAGCAGGCCGGTTGGCATCCCGTGGCCCGGCGCTGGCGTTGCCGCTGGGGTGAACTGGATCTGGTGCTGCATAAATCTCCCCGACGCCTGTTGCTGGTGGAGGTGAAGGGCCGCCGCCGCTGCGGCCGCGATGGCTGGGGTTGTGCGGGCCTGAATCGACGCAAACGGGCGCGTCTGGAGGCGGCCTTGGCCCTGTGGCTGGCCGCCCATCCCGTCTACGGCCAATGCCATGTGGAGCTGGTGGCGGCCCTGGTGCCCCTGCCGCCAGCCCGCGGGCCGGTGCGCTGGCTGCGCTGGCTCTAGGGGCGAAGGGCCCTGCACCGGCCGGGGGGCAATCTGGGGTTAGGCCTGCCCTGCTCCGGCGATGTCCTTCGCGGCCCACCGCGCCCGCAAACGCTTTGGCCAGCACTGGCTCCAGGACGACACCGTGCTGCAGCGCATCGTGGCGGCGGCGGAGCTCACCCCGCAGGACACGGTGCTGGAGGTGGGGCCCGGCCGGGGTGCCCTCACCGAGCGGCTGCTGGCCTCCGAGGCGGCGGCGGTGCGGGCCGTAGAGCTCGACCGCGACCTGGTGCAGGGGCTGCAGCAGCGCTTTGGCGACAACCCGCGCTTCGCCCTCAGCGAAGGCGATGTGCTGGCCCTGCCGCTACCGCCGGCCACCGCCGTGGTGGCCAACATTCCGTACAACATCACCGGGCCGTTACTGGAGCGCCTGGTGGGGCGCCTGGATCGTCCCGTGCAGGTGCCCTACCGGCGGCTGGTGCTGCTGGTGCAGCAGGAGGTGGGGGAGCGCATCCGGGCCCGTCCCGGCAGCAGCGCCTATTCCGCCCTGAGCGTGCGCATGCAACTGCTGGCCAGCTGCCGCACGGTCTGCCCGGTGCCGCCGCGCTGTTTTCAGCCGCCGCCGAAGGTGATGAGCGAGGTGGTGTGCCTCGATCCACTGCCGCCGGAGCAGCGCCTCGATCCGGCCCTGGCCCGCACGGTGGAGGCGCTGCTGCGCCGCTGTTTTGCGGCCCGCCGCAAGATGCTGCGCAACACCCTGGCTGGGCTGCAGCCGCCCGAACCGCTGCAACGGCTCACCGAGGCGGCGGGGATCCGGCTGGATCAGCGGCCCCAGGAGGTGGCACCGGCGGCGTGGGTGGCGCTGGCGGCGGGCTTGAATCGGCTCACCGCCTGAGGCCATCCATGGCTGAGCTGCTGGTCAGCGCCCCCGCCAAGATCAACCTGCACCTCGAGGTGCTCGGCCTGCGGAGCGATGGCTTCCACGAGCTGGCCATGGTGATGCAGATGCTCGATCTGGCGGACACGCTGCGGCTGCAGCCCACCGCCGATGGCCGCATCAGCCTGAGCTGTGACCGCAGCGACCTGCCCACCGACGGCAGCAACCTGATCGTGCGGGCGGCGGAACGGCTGCGCTCCCACGCCGGCCTGCCGGAACTGGGGGTGGCGATCCAGCTCAGCAAACGCATCCCCATCGGTGCCGGTCTGGCGGGGGGCTCCAGCAATGGGGCGGCGGCCCTGGTCGGACTGAACGCGC
>JBEIQU010000068.1:0-7821 GCA_040376355.1 Prochloraceae cyanobacterium
CAAAGAGGAGCTGCGCAAACTCGCCGCCGCCGCCGATGCCATTGCCGATGGTGAGTCGAGGATGGAGCTCAGTTATGCCGGCGATGATGCTCTGGGGCGGCTGGTGATGGCCTTCAATGCCATGTCAGGAGCCGTGGCCGACCGCGAAGACTCCTTGAAGGCGCGTATTCAGGTGTTGGAGATCAACTTCAGCGAGCAAGTGCTGGCCGGTGAGGTCTGCTCGATTGTCGGAGACCCCAGTTTCAGTGTTCTCAGCCAGCGGGCCAAGGCGATGCGCCAGCGGCGCAACAGCCGATCCCAGGGCTAAAACCTGCGACCTCAGCGCAGCCGGGAGAGGCGATCTGGCAGCCGTAACTTGACGAGCGGGTTGCCAACTTGCTCCAGCAGGTTCTGATCCAGGCTGTAGGCCAAACCGCTGGCGCGGGCCAAGCTGACCAGCGCGGTGTTGTAGGAGGTCAACTCCTTGATGTAGGCACTCACCCCCTGGGTCAGATCCTGTTGTGCCTGCACCACATCCGTGACAGTGCCGTAGCCGGCATTGAAACGAAGCGTTTGCAGACGCAAGGCGTCTGTGGCCGCCTTGACCCGACCCGACGCCAACAACACCGACTGACGGCCCAACAGAGCTTGGGCATAGAACGACTGCACTTCGCGCCGCACCTGGTTAACGGCCGCTTGATAGGCAGCTTCGGAGGCTTTGGCCTTGCGCTCTGCAGCGGCGGCGCTCATGCGTGCCTGTCCGCCGTCAAAGCCGGTGAAGGTCATCTGCAGCAGCGCCGAGCCGTTCCAGAGATCGGAGCTGGCGGAGCCCACCCAGGGTGGCCCCAGGGCGGTATACCCGAGACCCTTGGTCCAGTACAACGAATTGACCAGGGCAATGGTGGGCCGATACACCGCCAGATCAATCTGAGCCTGGGCCCGGTTGATCTGGATCGCTGTCAACTGCTGCTCCAGAACCTTGCGATACGACATCGCGGAGGTGAGGGTGGACTCCAGGCTGTGGCGCCAGGACCCGATGGGCGCCAGGGTCACCGATGGATTGATCGCCATAGCATTGGCCACCGACAGCTCTTCCGCCAATTCAGCCTGGGCCACCTGCTGATTCTGCTGAGCATTAACCAGGTTGACCTGGTCTGTTTTCAGGACGGTCTGCTGTTTTGCTAGTTCCAGATTGGAAGCCACACCAAGGCGAACCCGCGATGAGGCAATGCCATAAAGCAATTGGTCATTGGCGACAAGCTGCTCACCCGTCATCACCTTGGCGAGCGCACTTTGGAGATTGATATAGGCCTGCTCTGTGCGCAGCTTGTTGTCTCGCCTAGCAATGATGTAGCTGTCGACGGCCTGACGAACCAGATACTTATTCTGCCAAATGGTGGGCGTCCGGGCAGGGTCAAGCAGATTCCAGGTGATATCAAAGGTGTCCACAATCTGGAAATAACTGCTGTTGAACGATGTGGCGGTGGCATAGGGCCCAGCCGCAGGGGCTCCAACTCCTGACACAGCACCCTGGTAGCTGTAGTAAGCACGCTGACCGTACTGACCTCCGTTGAGGTTCGCGTTGATCACCGGCCACCACGTGGCGTAAGCCGACCCCAAGTTGTTCTGCGTGGAAACCAGATTTTCGTAGGCCTCCCGCACCACGGGATTGCGCTCGTGGGCAAAATTGACCGCTGTCTGCATCGACAGATTGGACAACTCGCGCGCGGGCACATCACCGCCATAGGGCTTGGGCAGCGGCAAGCCCTTTGGCCAGCCGCTGCCCAGATTTTCCACGGCCTTGGTGGTGGGAACGGGTGTATCGGCCAGGGAGACTGGGGGCACAGCCGCTGCCAACAGCCCCAAGCCAACCCCGGCAAGCACCCGGCAACCGACCCGTCGCAGCAGCAGGATCTGACTCATCGGGCCTGGGCGATCACAAATGAGCGCGGCAGATCCAGCAGCTTGCCGGCGGTGGGCACATAGGCCCGGTGGTTGAACACGTCGTAGTTGAGCTCCTCGATCACATCGAGGATGCCGCGATAGAGCCGCAGCGAGGCCCATACCGGCCAACGGGCATCGGGGGCCAGCCAGCGCACCCCCGCCTCGGAGCGGGCGAACCAATCGCGGGCGCGGGCCACCTGAAAGCGCATCAGCTCGCGCCAGGCATCATTCACCGTGCCCGCCAGCAGCTCCGCTTCGCTGTAGCCGAAGCGCTCCAGGTCCTCCTGGGGCAGATAGATGCGGCCGCGGCCGCGGTCTTCACCCACATCCCGCAGGATGTTGGTGAGCTGGTTGGCAATGCCGAGGGCCACCGCGGCCTCGCTGGTGTCGGGGGCTTCGCTCCAAGGGGCGGAGGTGTAGGCGGGATCAACGCCCATCACCTCCTGGGTCATCAACCCCACGGTGCCCGCCACCCGGTAGCAATAGAGGTAGAGCTGCTCGAAGCTGGCGTAGCGGGTGGTGGTGAGGTCCATCCGCATGCCCTCGATCATGTCGAGGTAGGGCTGCAGGGGCTGGGGGTAGCGCTCCAGCGTGTCCACCATGACGCGATCCAGACCATCGGCCACCTCACCGCGGAACAGCCCGCGGGTGCGCAGCTCCCAGGCATCAAGGCGCTCCGCCAGCTCCGCCACAGGCCGGGCCTGGGCCTCCGGACTGTCCATCAGCTCATCGGTGCGCCGGCACCACACATAAATGGCCCAGATGGCGCGGCGCTTGGCCGGCGGCATTAGCAGGGTGCCGAGGTAGAAGGTCTTGGCCCATTCGGCCGTTTCCTGCCTACAGGCCTCATAGGCCTGCTCCAGCGACGGAAGCGCGAGACCAGTGGCGGGGGCAACGACCACCGGCGCTCAGACCGCCACCGGCGTAGGGGAGGCAACCGGCGCGGTCGCCAGGGGGGAGCCGGCCACCGCCTGGGCGCAGAGCTTGCCGCTCAGCACCGCCCCTTCCATCGAAGCGAGATAGCGCTGCATCGTGTAGCAGCCAGCCAGGAAGAAGTTGGGGATCGGCGAGGTCTGATCAGGGCGCAGCTGCTGGCAACCGGGCACGGTTTTGTACACCGACAGCGGTGTCTTCACCACGATCGACTTGCGCAGCTTGGCCTGATCGCTACCGGTGAAGTGCATCGGGAAGAGACGCTTGAGCTCCTCCATGGTGGCGGCCACGATCTCCTCATCACTGCGGCCGATCCAGTCCTTGGCCGGGGCAAACACCAGCTCCAGCATGGAGCGGTCGGGATCCTCATATTCACGGCAGGTGTTGCTCATGTCTGCGTAGACACTGAGCAGGGGGCTGCGGCTGAACAGCAGGTGGTCGATCTCGGTGAGTTTGCGATCAAACCAGAGGTGGATGTTGATCACCGGCACCCCATTCAGGCCATCCAGCTTTTGGAAATAGGGCAGCTGTTTCCAGGGCTCGGGCAGGAGCAGCTTGAACGGATCCACCGGCATGGCGCTCACATAGGCATCGGCCTGGAGCGTGTAACCCTCCTTGCCCTTGATGCCTCCGATGCGAAAGCCGCTGACGCTGCCATCGGTGTTGAGCTCAATCTCCCGCAGGGGCGCGTCGAGGTGGACCTCACCGCCGCGAGCGGTGACGTAATCCACGATGGGCTGACAAAGGCGCTGGGGCGGATTGCCATCCAGGAAGGCCATTTTCGAGCCGTCGCTCTCCTGCAGAAAGCGATTCAAAGCCGTGAGCACGACAGTGCTGGAGATCTCATCGGGGTCGATGAAGTTCAGCGCCTTGGCCATGGCGATGAACACCTCATCGTTGACGCGCTCGGGAATGTTGTGGAGGCGAAGCCACTCCGTCCAGGAGTATTGATCACATTCCTCCACATACTGCTGACCGCGCAGCATCGCCGGCACCAGGCCCAAGCCGAAGGCGATCTTTTCGGGCCAGGTGAGCAGATCGTTGTTGCCCAAGATGGCCGCCACCCCGTTGAACGGGGCAGGGAGGTCGGGGAAGTCGAAGCGGCTGTAGGTGCCCGGAGTTTCCTTCTGGTTAAAGATCATCGAATGGCTCTTCCACTGCAGCCGGTCTTCGATATTCAGCTCCTTGAACAATTGGCGCATGTTGCGATAGGCGCCAAAAAAGATGTGTAGGCCGGTCTCGTACCAGTCGCCGTCCTCGTCCTGCCAGGCCGCCACCTTGCCGCCGAGCACATCACGGGCTTCCACCACCACCGGCGTGTGGCCGGCATCGCAGAGGTACTTGGCACAGGCCAAACCGGCCAAACCAGCACCGGCAATGGCGACGCGCATGGGAAACCCCGAATCAGCACGCAACCTTAAGAGGCGCTCTCCAGCGGCTGTTGCTCGAAGGGCCCGGCGGTTTCCTTTGACCGGCAGCTCGGACATTGACCGGCAGCGCGGACTGGTTCCTAAAGTCGCTTCAGCCGGCATCCGCACCGCACCCGCCATGGCCGACCCTGCAACCGGCACCACCCTGATTAAATCCACCACCCGCCACGTGCGCCTGTTCACGGCCCGGGTGGAAAACGGCCAGCTGGTGTTTGACCCCAGCCAACTCACCCTGGACCTCGACCCCGACAACGAATTTCTGTGGGACGCGAGCACCCAGGAGATCGTGCAGCAACGGTTTCGGGAGCTGGTGGATGCCCATGCGGGGGCCGATCTCAACGACTACACCCTGCGCCGCATCGGTTCGGAGCTGGAGGGCAAGATCCGCGAACTCCTCCAAGCGGGCCAGCTGCGGTACAACCCGGACTGTCGGGTGCTGAATTACTCCATGGGCCTGCCCCAGGCACCCCAAAACGCATGAATCGCCCCCGCGCCGGCCGCGGTTATGCCGACGACGACCGTTTCGGCCGTTACGACGAGCCGCCCGAGCGCCGCGGCCGTGATCCCTACGGCGAGCCACGCCGAGGCGAGCGATCCCGTGGGCCCGCCGGTCCGGGCGGCCCGGGGGGAGGTGGTGGCAAAGGCCCAGGCGGCGGCAGCTTTCAGTTCAATGTGGCCACCGTCGCCGTACTGGCGGGGGTGCTGATCGTGGGGATCGGCATCGGCACCGGCCTCTCCAGCACCACCCAGGGGGATCAGGGCAACATCGCCAGCTCGCAACAACTGGACATGGCCGTGCCCGATCCGGAGTTCTGCCGCCAGTGGGGCGCCAGCGCCTTCGTGATGGACATCGAGCTGTACACCACGATGAACCCCAGCTCCAGCTTCGTGACCCAGCCCGCCCTGAAGCCGGGTTGTGTGATCCGCCGGGAGAACTGGAGTGTGCTGCAGAAGGAAGGCGCGGTGACCGCCGAGCAGATGCGCCAGTGCAAGCAACGCATGAACACCTTCGCCTACATCGGCTCGGTGAAGGACAAGCCGATCGTGCGCTGCGTCTACCAGACCGACATCACCGAGAACAAGTTCCTCACCAAGGGTGTGGCCGATGACAGCGTCGGCATCACGCCGGAAGCCGATCAGTTCTGAGCCCCTCGGGCCTGACCCTCAAGCCTGGGCTTCCGCCGCCATCGGCGGCGGGTTCTGCAGCAGGGGCCGGCGCAGGGGGCTATCGGGGCTGGCGAACACCGGCAGGATCTCTTTGCGGAACGCATCGGCAGCCCGGGAGCAGTAGCGGGAGGGGTGGCTGATCAACTTGAGCTGGCGGCGCACTGAGAGGTCGGCCAGGGCCGGGCGATGCAGGCTGCCGGCGGCCAGCTCGCGCTCGATCGAGACCACCGGCAGGAAGGCGGCCCCCAGGCCGCTCTGCACCGCGTTTTTGATGGCCTCAAAGGAATTGAGTTCCATCTCGATCTTGAGACGCGCCACATCCAGGCCCGAGCGGGCCAGGAGCTGGTCGACCATCTTGCGGGTGGTGGATTGGGCATCCAGACAGACGAAACCGAGGCGGTAGAGGTCGTCCTTGCTGAGTTCCGGCAGACGCGCCAGGGGGTGCTTGGTGGGCAGCACCAGGGCTAGTTCATCGCTGGCGTAGGGCAGCACTTGCAGCAGCTCATTGAGCTCGCTGGGCAGCTCCCCGCCGATGATCGCGAGATCGATCTGGCCGTTCGCCACGCTCCAACCGGTGCGGCGGGTGCTGTGCACCTGCAGCTGCACCGCCACATCGGGATATTTCTGGCGGAACAGCCCGATCATGCGGGGCATCAGATAGGTGCCCGTGGTCTGGCTGGCGCCCACGATCAGGGAGCCACCCTTGAGGTTGTGGAGATCGTCGAGGGCGCGGCAGGCCTCCTGGCACTGGCTCAGGATCCGATCGCAGTAGCTCAACAGCAGGTGCCCAGCCTCGGTGAGCTGCGCTTTGCGACCACCCCGGTCAAACAGCGACACATCCAGCTGCTTCTCCAGGTTCTGGATCTGCAGGCTCACGGCCGGCTGCGTGACGTACAGGCTGTCGGCGGCCTTCTTGAAACTGCCTTCGCTGGCGATGGCCCGCAGGATGCGCAGCTGATCAAGGGTGAAGGGCAGATCAGCCATGCAGGGGCGCTGCGCTTCCGCGAAGGTGTCGAACTCTAGGGGGGATCAACGGCCGCTTAGGCGACTGGCGAGAATCGCGGCTCCCCGAGCCGGACCCTCGTGCAGCCCAGCGTTCAGCCCAGCCTGTCGGCGCCGAGCGACCTGCACCACAGCAGCTGGGTGATGCTCGGCCTGCTGCTGGCGTTTGCCGTGATCCACAGCGGCGGTGCCTCCCTGCGGCCCTGGGGGGCGGAGCGCATCGGCGAGCGGGCCTGGCGCCTGTTGTTCGCCGCCGTGAGCATCCCCTCGGCCGTGGTGGTGATCGGCTACTTCCTGGCCCACCGCTACGACGGCGTGCGCCTGTGGAACCTGCAGGATCAGCCCTGGATCGTGCCGCTGGTGTGGGGGGGCACCGCCATCAGCTTCCTATTTCTGTACCCCGCCACTTACAACCTGCTGGAGATCCCGGCGGTGCTCAAACCGCAGGTGCGCCTCTACGCCACAGGGATCATCCGCATCAGCCGCCATCCCCAGGCGGTGGGGCAGATCCTCTGGTGCGCCACCCACCTGCTCTGGATCGGCAGCAGCTTCATGGTGGCCGCCTGTGCGGGATTGATCGCCCACCATCTCTTTGCGGTCTGGAATGGGGATCGCCGGCTGGCCCATCGCTTTGGCTCGGCCTTCGAGGAGCTGAAGGGCAGCACCTCCGTGCTGCCCTTCAGGGCGGTGCTGGATGGGCGCCAGCAGCTGGTGCTATCGGAGTTTCTGCGGCCGGCCCAGCTGGGCATCGCCATCGCGGTGGGGGTGTTCTGGTGGGCCCATCGCTTCATCGGCACCGGCGCCACGGCCTTCTCACGCACCGCCCTGGCCCATTGGCTGGGCTGATCCGCACCCGTAAACACGGGGAAGAAAGCCAGCAACGGCCTGCCTAGACTCGAGCCGACTGCCCCAGAGCCGGATGCCCTCGCCCGCCGAACTCGCCTGGCTGATTCCGGTGTTGCCCCTGGCGGGGGCCTGCCTGGTGGGTCTGGGGCTGATCAGTTTCAACCGCACGATCAACCGATTGCGCAAACCCGTGGCGCTGCTGCTGATCAGCTGCGTAGGGGCCGCTGCGGTGCTGAGTTATGCCGTACTGGCCCAGCAGTTGGCTGGGGCCGGCGCCACCGAAGTGCTGTTCAACTGGGCAAGCGCCGGCACCTTCACCCTGGAGATGGGCTTCCGGGTGGATGCCCTCGGGGCCGTGATGCTGGCCCTGGTCACCACCATCGCCCTGCTGGTGATGGTGTATTCCGACGGCTACATGGCCCACGACAAGGGCTATGTGCGCTTCTTCACCTACCTGGCCCTGTTCAGCAGTTCGATGCTGGGGCTCGTGATCAGCCCCAACCTCCTCGAGATCTACGTG
>JBEIQU010000094.1:0-6515 GCA_040376355.1 Prochloraceae cyanobacterium
ATCCGCTGCACCACCGGTGCCACCACCCATTCCATGAAGGGCACCAGCACGGCCGTGGACACCAACGGGATCAAGGCCGCTCGCCGCAGCCAGCTGCGGGGGGTCGGCACCAACAGCCCCAGGCCGGTGAGGGCCAACAGCAGCGCCAGGGCCAGGCGCAGCGGCAGGCGCACATGCAAATCCACGAAGCCAGCCCCGGCGGCCACACCGCTGCCCTGCACCATCAGGTCGAACGGGGCCAGGGCATTGCTCAGGGCCGCCATCAGGGCCAGCACCGCCAACTGCGGCTGCAACACCCGCTGCTGCTCGCGGCTCAGGCCGGCGAAACGCAAGTCCGACAGGCTCGTGCCCTCGCCCAGGGTGAGCCACAGACAGCCGGCGAGCCCCACCATGCCCTGGGCCAGCACCACACTCACCAGCAGGTGCAACGCCGGTAGGCGCAACACCGTGAAACTGAGATCAAACCCGGTGACGGGGTCGCTCTCCCCAAAAGGGGCCGCCAGCAGCGCCGGCAGCCACAGGCTCCAGCCGCGGGCCACGGCGGTGGCGCTCGCCACCAGGGCCGCCGCCAGGATGATCCTGAGACTGGTGTAGGGAGCCCAAAGCAGCAACGGCAGAAGGGCCAGCACCAACCCCAGAAACAGCCAGGGGGGCAGGTCGGCGAACACCGGAATGCCCGTGATCACATCCCCACTGAAGGGGGCCGCTATCAGGTCGCGGGCTTGCACCAGCAGGTAGCTAAGACCGCCGGCCAGCAACAACAACAACGCCGCCAGCAACACCAGCAGCGGGACAGGCGGGAGCCGCAGCAGCGGCAGCGACGGCAACTGCTTGCGGGCCCAGCCCTGGCGCAGGCGCCAGCAACGGCGCAGCTGCTGCAGCTGGAGCGGCACCCCGAGCCCAAGCACCAGGGCAAAGCCCAACAGCTGCAGCAGCCAGCGCCGCAGAATCACCGGCTCAGCATCGAATTGGCCAAACCACTGGCTTTCGATCACCAGCCGCGGCAGCACCAGCACCACCGCCAGGAGCAGCGCCAGGGCCGCCAGCCAGCGCAACGGGCGGGTCAGGCGTTCAGCGGGGGGCTGCAAGGGGCTGTCCGATCACCTGCGGAGGCTAGGAACCCAGGCCGGCAGGTCAAGTCAAGGGGAAGCCAGGCGCCCGAGTCTGAGCCCCGTGAATACCCGACTCCCGAGCTCGGGATTCGCAACTCGGCTCGGGTGGCGCTGCTAACGTCCAGCGACTGTCCTGGGTGCGATCGTGACGGCGACCCTCTCCCTCTCCACCGCCGGGCCCACCTTCACGGGCCTGCGCTGCAAGGAGTGCGGCCAGCCCTACGAAGCCGGTGCACGCCACGTCTGCGAAGACGTCTGCTTTGGCCCTCTGGAGGTCATCTACGACTACGAGGCCATCAAAAGCCGCGTCAGCCGCGCCACGATCGAAGCCGGCCCCGCCTCGATCTGGCGGTACCGCGAATTCCTGCCCATCGCCGGTGACCCCATCGATGTGGGCACCGGCTTCACGCCGCTGTTGAAGGCGAACAACCTGGCCCGCCGGCTGGGGCTGAAGAGCCTCTACATCAAGAACGACGGCGTCAACATGCCGACCCTCTCGTTCAAGGACCGGGTGGTGTCGGTAGCCCTGACCCGGGCGCGGGAGCTCGGCTTCAAAACCGTGAGCTGCGCCTCCACCGGCAACCTGGCCAACTCCACCGCCGCCATCGCCGCCCACGCCGGCCTGGAGTGCTGTGTATTCATCCCCAGCGACTTGGAACTGGGCAAGGTGCTTGGCACCCTGGTCTACAACCCCACCCTGATGGCGGTGAAGGGCAACTACGACCAGGTGAACCGCCTGTGTTCCGAGGTGGCCAACACCTATGGCTGGGGCTTCGTGAACATCAACCTGCGCCCCTACTACTCCGAAGGCTCCAAAACCCTCGGCTACGAAGTGATCGAGCAGCTGGGCTGGGAACTCCCCGACCACATCGTGGCGCCGCTGGCCTCCGGCTCCCTGTTCACCAAGATCCGCAAGGGCTTCGACGAATTCATCAAGTGCGGCTTGGTGGATGAGAAGGCCGTGCGCTTCAGCGGTGCCCAGGCGGAGGGCTGTAGCCCGATCGCCCAGGCCTTCGCCGAGGGCCGTGACTTCATCACCCCGGTGAAGCCCAACACGATTGCCAAGTCGATCGCCATCGGCAACCCCGCCGACGGCCCCTATGCCATCGACATCGCCAACCGCACCGGCGGCACCATCGCCGCGGTGAACGACACCGAGATCGTGGAGGGCATCAAACTGCTGGCAGAAACCGAGGGGGTGTTCACCGAAACCGCCGGTGGCACCACCATCGCCGTGCTCAAGAAGCTAGTGGAGCAGGGCAAGATCAACCCAGAGGAACGCACCGTGGCGTACATCACCGGCAACGGCCTCAAGACGACGGAAGCCGTGGTGGATGCCATCGGCCAGCCCTACACGATCGAAGCCCAGCTCGACAGCTTCAATGTCGCCTGGCAACAGGCCCAGGCCCACATCCAGGCCTGAGCCCCTCCCGCGCGCCATCCACACCGTCCTGCCCTTCCCCCGACCATGGCCGTTCAGGTTCTGATCCCCACCCCCCTGCAGAAGTTCACCAACGACGAAGCCAGCGTCAGCCTCGAGGCCGCCAGCGTGGATGCGCTGATCGATGCCCTCGATGCTCGCTACCCCGGGCTGAAGGGTCGTCTTTGCGATGAGGGCGGCAAGCTGCGCCGCTTCCTCAACGTCTACGTGAATAGCGAGGACATCCGCTTCCTGGAGAACCAGGCCACCGCCCTGAGCGACGGCGATGAGGTGAGCATCGTGCCCGCCGTGGCTGGCGGCTAATCCCAGGGCCACCCAGCCCGTTCATTCGGTTGCAATGCCTGCAGTCGCCGAAGCCAACGTCCGGCTCAATAGCGTCAGATTCCGTTGATCCCCGTGGTGCGATGACCCAGACCCCTGAGCACGTCACCAGCATCCCTGCCACCAGCTCGGGCACGACGGGACCCGCCAGCAAGGCCCAACTGTTCGACTACCGGACCGCCGCCAATCCCGTGCGGCCCGGCCTCACCGATCCGATTCCCTACTGCTCCTGGGGACCCGACCTGCATGCCAGCGGCCCGAGCGCCATCTTGCCGCTGGACCTAAGCCAGCAACTGGGCACCCCCGGCCCCGCCACCAGCCCCGCCCTGGCGGCTCACTTCATCCGCATCCAGGCCCATGAGGGGGTGAAGGCGGCGGCGCAGGCCACCAGCGCCCTGTTCGTCGTGCTGAGCGGCAGTGGTGAGTGCCGCCGCGGTGCCGAGGGCAACAGCCCAGCCTGCAGCATCCGCTGGAGCCAGGGGGATCTGTTCGTGCTGCCGGCGGGGGCCGCACCGTTGCTGCATGCCGACACCGACAGTGTTCTCTACTGGGTGCATGACGCCCCCCTGCTCACCTACCTGGGGGTGACCCCCAGCCAAGCCCGCTTTGAGGCCACCCACTACGGCAGCGACTGGCTCCGACGGGAGCTGCAGGCTCTGGCGGATGCCCCGGGCAGTCACCGCAGCAACCGCCTCAGCCTGCTGCTGGCCAACCAAGATCTGCCCAGCACCCGCACGGTGACCCATGTGCTGTGGGCCATGTTCGGAATGGTGCCCGCCGGCGCCACCCAGGCCCCCCATCGGCACCAATCCGTGGCCCTCGATCTGATCATCGAGTGCCAGCCCGGGGTCTACACGCTGGTCGGGACGGAGCTCAACGAGGACGGCAGCATCCGCAACCCCAAACGGATCGATTGGCAGTCGGGTGGTGCCTTCATCACGCCCCCCGGACACTGGCACGCCCACGTCAACGAGAGCGCTGCCACCGCCTGGTTGCTACCGATTCAGGATTCCGGCTTGCACACCTACTTGCGCAGTCTCGACATCCGCTTCGCCTGAGGGCTGACCCGTGGCCGAAGCGGATGGGGCAACGGATTCGAACCGCTCCACGATGGCGGTGAAGGCTGGCCCTTCGATGGTTTCCTGCTCGATCAGCTCCTGCACCAGGGCATCGATCAAGGGACGACGCGGCGCCAGTAAGGCCACCGCCTGATCCAGGGCCGTGCGGGCCAGTTGCTGCACCTGGGCATCGATGCGGTTGCCGGTTTCCTGGGAGTAGGCGGGGTCCGCGCGCAGCCAATCACGCCCCAAGAACACCTCAGCCCCCTCCGCTTCGAAGGCCTGGGGCCCAAGGGATGAGAAGCCGTAGCGGGTGACCATCTCGCGGCCGATGCGGCTCACCAACTCCAGATCGCTGGAGGCGCCCTGGGTGATCTCGCTGGGGCCGAACACCACCAATTCAGCAGCACGCCCGCCCATGGCCACCACCATGCGGGCCCGGAGGTAGGCCTTGCTGATCAGGCCGGAATCGAGCACCTCCTCATCGGGCATGGTGCGGGCAAAGCCCCCCACGCCACCGGCCCGGGGCAACAGGGTCACCTTGTCGAGTCGATCGGCCGCCGGCAACAGGGTGGTGATCAGGGCATGGCCGATCTCGTGGTAGGCGATCAGGCGCTTCTTGGCACTGTCCTGGAGGGGGGCCGCCGTGAGCCCCATGGTGATGCGCTCGAGCGCGTCGTTGACGGCGGACTCGTCAATGGTCTGGCGATCACGGCGGGCGGTGAGGATGGCGGCCTCGTTGAGCAGGTTGGAGAGGTCGGCACCCGAGAACCCAGGGGTGCGGCTGGCCCAGTCCGCCAGGCAGACCTCCGGATCCAGCGGGCGGCTGCGGGCATGCACCGCCAGGATCGCTTCGCGGCCACGGCGGTCGGGCAGGTCCACCACGATGCGGCGATCGAATCGCCCCGGACGCATCAGGGCCGCGTCGAGCACATCGGGGCGGTTGGTGGCCGCCAGCAGGATCACGCCGGAGTTGTCGGCGAATCCATCCATTTCCGTGAGCAATTGATTGAGGGTCTGCTCGCGCTCATCGTTGCCGCCACCGATGCCGGCTCCCCGTTGACGCCCCACCGCGTCGATCTCATCGATGAACACGATGCAGGGGGCCTTTTCCTTGGCCTGGCGGAACAGATCGCGCACGCGGCTGGCCCCAACCCCCACAAACAACTCCACGAATTCGGAGGCCGCCATCGAGAAAAACGGCACCCCCGCTTCCCCGGCGATGGCCTTAGCCAGCAGGGTCTTGCCGGTGCCGGGTGGTCCCACGAGCAGCACCCCCTTCGGGATCTTCGCGCCCACGGCGGTAAAGCGTTCCGGCTCCTTCAGGAAGGTCACCACCTCCTGCAGCTCCTCCTTGGCCTCGGCAATGCCGGCGACGTCTTCGAAACGCACAGCCACCGCCGCCTCGGGTTGCACCATGCGCGCTTTGCTGCGACCGAAACCGATGGTGCGATTGGCCACCTGGCTGGAGCGGCGGATCAATAACGCCAGCCCCCCCAACAGCAGCAGTAGCAACAGACCGTTGGACAGCAGGCTGGCGCTGGCCTGGTCCTGGCGGTCATCGCGCACGGTGAGTGGAACCCGCGCCGCCTGAGCCGTGCGCAGCAACACCTGATCGTTACTGAACACCGGCACCTGCACCCGGGAACCGTCGGCGTAGGTGACCCCCACCTCGCGCTGGGAGGGGGAGAGCACCAGCTCCTTCACCTTCCCCTGCCGAAGCTGTTGCAGCAGCTGGCTGTAGCTGGGTTGGGGCGTGCGACTGAGGCCCAGGTCGCGAAACAGATCCATCCGAGCCGGAGCGTTGGGCTGAGCTCCCTGCTGCGCGGAGGCGAGCTGCATGGGTGCCTGCCCTGTGGGAACGCCGCTGCTCACTGGGCTCTGCCGTTGGCTGGAGCTTAGCGATTTGACGAAAGGCCAGTCGGACAAGGAAGATCTTGGTTTGGCTGTGAGCGAGCGGGATGGCTGTTCCCAAGAAGAAAACCTCGAAAGGCAAGCGGAACCAGCGCCATGCCACCTGGAAGGGCAAAGCTGCCGTGGCCGCCCGGAAGGCGCTCTCGATCGGCAAGGCCGTGCTGAGTGGCCGTGCCCAGGGCTTCGTTTACCCGGTGGCGGAAGAAGACGGCGACGAGGCCTGAGGCGCCTGAGTCTGAAGTGCCTCTGGGAGGTTGGCCCCACCGCCACCCTCCCAGATCACACGACGTCGCCCATCCAGGAGGCGCACCCAGGCGGCCTGTTGCAACAGGGGTCGCTGGTACAGCTCCGGGGGTAGGGACATCAAGCTCGATTGCACCACGGCATCCAACGCCTGGGGTGACAACCAGGCCCCGCCGCGGCGCCGTTGTCGGGCTTCCGCCTGAAACCGCCAGCGGCGTGGCCAGTGCCAGCTGACGGGCCAGAGCACGATCCGCAGATCCAGCTGGCTCCACAGGGGTGCGTAGGCCGCCAGGGCCGCATTGCACCGCTCCAGCCACCGGCGCTGTTCGGCGTTGAAGCCGTGCAACAGGCCGCCGGGGTTCTGCAGCAACGCCTCCAATGCGGGGGTCGCCAGGGGGCTGCAGCCCAGCATCCAGCCCTCCAACA
>JBEIQU010000153.1:0-4613 GCA_040376355.1 Prochloraceae cyanobacterium
CGGCAGCTGCAGATCGATCAAGCAGGCCGAACTGGCATCCGCACGCCCATGGCCGTAACCCACCGCCCGCATGGATCAGGCCTCGAGACGTTGCAGAAGTACCTGGTGCACGGCTGTGGCCTGTTGCATCTGCCGCAGGGCATCAGCGGCGGTGGGTTGATCCAGCGCTTCCCCCCAGGCCGCGCTGAGCTGATCCGCCGACGGCAACCCATCGGCGAGATCGATGCAGCCGCAGCCGAATTCGCTGGCACAGGCCTGAACCTTCGGGTCGTAGCTCAGGGCCGCCACCGGGCTCCCCGACAGGGCCGCGAGGATCAGGGCGTGGAGTCGCATGGCCACCACCAGGCCGGCGGAGCGGAACACCGCCATGGCCTCGCTGGGGAGTTGAGCCTCCAGCTGACGGCTGCGGCGCAGCAACGCAGGCGGGATCAACCCCTGTTGCTGCAACTGCTCCAGCAAGGGGGCGTCCTGGGACCGGTGGAACGGCAGCCAGAGCACCTGCCGGTTGTGGGCTTCTGCCAACTGGGACAGGGCCTCGAGCACCACGGACCAGCCCTGGGGGGTCAGCAGACGGGTCGGACGCCAGCAGACCACGATCGGACCACCCCGGCCCAGCCACGGCAACGGGGGCAGGGCCCAAACCGCATCGGCGCCATGGGGAGCACCGCAACCGAGGCCACGGGCCAGCCGGGCGGATCCGGCATCGCGCCAGGTGATGGCTGTGGCCATCGGCAGCAGCCAACGAACCAGGAGACGGCTACGGCGACGCCGCAGCGGGCCGAGGCCCTGGGCCCACAGCAACACCGGTTTGTTTTGCCAACGGGCCGCCACGATCAGGGCTGCGTAATAGAGCAGGCTGCGCAGGCTGGTGGAATCCTGCAGCAGGCTGCCGCCCCCCAGCACCAGGGCACGGCAGTGCCGCAGGGCGGCCAACACACCGCGCAGGCTGCGGCGTTGCACCGTGGCCACACCGTGGCGCTGCTCCACCGCCGCCTGGTCAAAGGCGGTCACCAGGGGGGTCACTGACGCCGGCAGTTGATGCAGCAGGGCCTCCAACAGGGCGTCATCGCCGAGGTTGTGCTCCCCGTAGTAGCCGCACAACAGAACGGACCGGGTCACCAGCGGCGATCAGCTGCAGGGCAGCTTGCCATCAACCCTCGCAGGGACGGTGGCTCAGACGCCCGATGCCCCGTGCGGCAGCCAGCGACTCCACGCAGCCGAGCTCTAAAGCCATCGCAGGACAAGCCACTGGGCCTGCCACGGGCCTGGGGATCGGTAAAACATTGGGGCGGCCTTAGCCGCCCGATCCGCCTGGAACGCTTGGCTGGACTTGTTCGGAACGGATTCCGATCTTGGCTTCAAACAATGCTGCGCAGCTGTCCACTCGGGGGGCGGTAGATGGGCCGTGCCTTGAGGGGGATGGTGGCCTTGGACGGCTGCTGGGGCTGTGACATGGGGGGCACTCCAACGGATCATCGGCCCCTTCAGATTCCGTGCGACCTCCGTGAGGGTCTGTAGCGCTGCTTACCAGAGCAGCAGATGGTCACAGGCGGTGGCTTGCTTCACCTGGCGCTGTTCAGCGAGGGCTTCCCGCGGCGCATGGGAGCGACGTCGCAGCACGGCGACGCCAAGGCCCGCACGGGTGGGAAACAAACGGATGCGGGTGGCCAGTTCGATGCCGGTGGGATGGAGGAGAGCCACCACAGGCTCCCGCGGCCCTTCCGCCAAGCGGCGATCCTCCTGACGGATCAGCTCCTTGAGTTGCGGCCTCAGCGCAACGCCGGCGAGACATCCGCCAGCGGCAGCTCAGCACTACCCCAGGCTCCGTTGGACAGCAATGGGGCCACCCCCGGTGCAGGCCTGACCCGCGGGCCCGCAGCAAAGGCCGCGTCGGTCCAGGCGAGCATCAGCGCCCCCAACACCCCACCCTGGGCGTCGGCCCGGGGGCGCAGGTTGAAGTGATCTCCCCCCTGGGCTAGCACCAGCTGGTGCCCCTGCAGATCGCCACCCTGAAGCGGCCGGATCGCCTCCGGGTCGGGAGGAACCACCCAATCGTGGCTGCCGCTCACCAGCAGCACTCGCGTGTTGAGGCGTTGCTCCCGCTCCCGCGGAAACAACAGCGACATCGGTGGACTCACCGCCACCACGGCAATAATCCGTTCATCGTTGATGGCGGCCCGCTTGACCGCCGAGACCCAGCTGCACTGGAGGGTCCAGCTGAGGTTGCGATCGGCATCGGTCACATCGCTGCAGCGCCGCAGCAACTTGGAATCCGTGGGAACCAGCCCGGCCATCAGCAGGCTCGTGGTGGCCCCCCAGGAGTGGCCCAGCACCACCACACGGCTGCTGTCGACCGCTGTCGAAGTCGCCAGCTGGCCCGAGGCGACGGCATCGATCACGGCCGTCAGGTCCAGCGGACGCAGGGCCAGCTCCTCAGCGGAGGGCGGCGCGGCTTGGCCGCTGAGCACCTCATGCTGTTGCTGCTGGTCACTGCCCGGGTGCCACGGCAGCACGACGGTGTAGCCCTGTGCCGCCAGACGGCGGCCCCAACCCTCAAAGCTGGTGGGGCTATCCCAGAGCCCATGGGAGATCAACACCAAGCGGCCATTGGCACCGGCCTGGGGCTGCAGCATCAGCAACTGGAGCGGTTGTGCTCGGTGACGCACCGGCAACACCGCCGTGCTGCTGAGCACGGCACGGCTGGAGGTCTGCTTCCCTGCGACAGGCGGCACCGGAGCGGCTGGCACCTGGGCCAGCAGACGATTCGCCAACTCCCGTTGCTGCAGAAGCCGCTGCAGCGCGAAACCGACTCGGCTGAGGTTCAGGCGAGCCCGTTTGCCCGGAATCGCCTTCATCACCTGGAGCAGGGTGGGCCTGCCATCCGGAGCCTCGGCCATGGCGCGCCGGAGGGTGGCCTCCAGGGTCTGGCCGGAGGTATCCGCGGGCCTGCCTTCGATCGTGCCGAGGGAAGAGACGAGCAACAACGCCTGCTCCAGCAGAGGAGAGCCGACGGACGCATTGGCCACCTTGGACAGGCTGAGGGGCACGCGCTGGTTGAGCAGACCGACCACGGCCTCGCCAACGCGCCCCCGGGAGGCGCGATCCAGCTCTGCTAAAGCGGTATCGCCGTTGAGCAGCGCCTCCGGGGAGTTCAATTCGTCGAGCCGAACGCGCAGGGTGGTGTCCAGAAGAGGCAACTCCACCACCACCTCCTCGAGGGCTTGGGCAGGCCCGGGGCACAGCGCCAGCGGTAACAGGAGTCCCAGGGATGCAGCCCAGGCCAACCGCCGTAATCGAGAGGCAACACGGGGCAGGACCATGGGGGTGCTCAGGTGTCCGTTGGGTTCAGGACCCTAAACGCCACCAGCTGATCCGCCAGGCCGCTGAACGCCTGTCCCTCCCCATGGGCACGCATCAACGGGTTGAGTGCGATGGAGCGCCGATCGGGATGCAGGTGACGGCTGCTCACCACCCAGAAGCGCCAGTGATCCCGATTGAGTGGGTCCAACGGTTCCGTTGCCGTCGAGGTCGCGTCGAGCATGGGGGGCTGCCAAAGACCAAACACCACAACGGCAAAGGGCTCCTCCGGCAGGGCGAAGACCGCCGGCGTACCGCCAAAGCCGAGTGCGGTGCTGAGACCAACACCACTGGGCAGGCCGCACTGGGTTGGATCCAACCCCAACGCCGTGAGCAGGATCCAGTGGCCACAGGCCTGCCGCAACCGCTCATCCAAACGATCCGCGCAATACCAACGCAGCAGACGATCGAATTCCGTCATGGGCTGATCGGTTCGAACAACTGCCGCCATCGCTCTTCCTGAGCCTGGGCAGCCACTGACCCTTCCTGCGGAAACAGGGGCAGAAAATCCTGATCCGCCGTGGGCTGAAAAGGGCCCTGTTTCAACTCCAACAGCACCGCATCACTGGAGAGGGCCACCAACGTGTGGAACTGCTCCTCCGCGAGTTCCACGCCCCGTACAGGACCAGAGGCATCGAGGCGCTGGGTATGGATCAAGGTGCCGTCAGCCTCCAACACCACCAGGCCGATGCTGCCCTGCAGCACCACAAAGCATTCAAAACCCGCTCCCGGCTCCGCCCGCCGGTGGCGATGGGGACGCACATAGGTGCCGGGCTGCAGTGCATTGAGAAAGCGCTGCACGCTCTCCTCATGGCGATGCAGGTTGTGGTTCGCCCGCCGGCGCGGGCTGTCCAGAGCCCGTCGGCTGACCGCCCCCAGCAGGGCGTCATCGATGCTCACCAGGCGCGGCAGCACGATGCGGGGATGGGCCAGGCAATAGCCGAGCTGATGCAGGCGTCGATTGCTCACCCGCCGATTCGGCATGGCCGGAGTGACGGGCTGATCCTCCTGCCAGCACACCGGCTCGAGGCCCGTGGCCGTCACCAGCCGTTCCATCAGATCGACCACCGTGCAGGGCTCGTCATCCACCACATTCACCGTTTCATCCCAGCCGCTCTCCACGGCAGCGCTGATGGCGCCCACGGCGTCATCGCGTTGCAACCAGCTGCAATACACCTGACCAGCCCCGGGGCGGGTGGTGCCCGCCAGGCGACTGAGGCGGGGAATCAACTCCCGCCCAGGGCCGTACAGCGCCC
>JBEIQU010000141.1:0-4830 GCA_040376355.1 Prochloraceae cyanobacterium
CACCGCTTCCCGAGACGGCCCCCGAGCTGACCCCAGCTCCGCGGGCAGCGGCAGTTGCACACTCTCCTGTTCGATCAGCAGGCGTTTGAGTTGGAGGGGGCCGAACAGCCCCCCCTGTTGCTCCAGCTCCACCTTGCCCTGGGAGCAGAGGAACAGCAGCGCCCAGAACACCCCCACCCGGTCGCAGTCCAGGTCGGCGGGTGCCGTGGCGGCCCAGCACTCCACCAGGGCGTCAAAGGGCATCCATTCCAGGGCTTCGGGCCGCTGCAGCAGGAACTGGCTGAGGGCGGCTGTGGTTTCGGGGAGCTTCTCGCGGTGGGCCAGGGCCGCAACCTGCTCGATCACGGCCCGGTCGCTGAAGCGCTTGCTGCGCTGGCGCTGGCGAACCTTGCCCTCCTCCTGCTCCAGGCGCTCGGCGATCTCCTCCAGCTGGCGGATCAGCTCCCCCAGGGTCACCGGCCGCTGCAGCGGGGGAGGGGCCACGGGCCGCCGCAGCAGATGGCGCTCCGGCCGCCGGGGCAGTTCCACTCCCGGGCTGATCAACCAGCCTTGCCCCTCGGCGTCAAAGTCGTAGCTGAAGTCCTCCTCCAGGCCCACGTCCGGCGGAAAGGTCTGGGCTTCCAGCACCTCGGCCTTGAGGCTCACCAGCATCGAGGCGGCCAGGAAGGCTTCGCTGGTTTCGGCCAGGTCCTGCTCGTAGCTGCCGCCATGGCCCATGGCCGCCACCAGACGCGGCACCTCGATGCGTTGGCGCAGCTGGTCGAGGAAGCCGTCCACGACGGCGATCACATCCACATCCCAGGGGTCGAGTTCGCCCCGCTCGGCCGCGTCCTGCAGCAGCCGGATGGCCAATCTGGCGCCAGCTGTGGCCAAGGATCAGCCTGGACTACCGCCCAAGGTACCGGCTTTTAGGCCGCTTCGCTCTGGGCTGAGCTCTCTCCGGCGGCCGGCAGCAGCGACAGCTGGGCATCCACGGTGGCGCGGTAGCGCTCCACATCCTGTTCCAGCTCTCGGATGCGCACCTGCTGGGCCTCCAGCTCGCCTGGGTTGACCTGGCTTTCCACCCGCTTCACCACGCCGGTCCACACCGCAAACACCCAGGCCGCCGTGGCGCCGATCCCCCCCACCAGCAGCAGCAGCGCCGCCAGCGGCATGGTGGTGCTCAGGCCCGGCAGAAATCTCACCGTGGTGGTGGCGGTGTTCTCCAGGGTGAACATCACCATTGCCAGGCCGAAACTGAAGATCAGCAGGAAATTCAGCTGCTTCATCGGATGGGGAGCGGCAGTTTTCGGTGCCTGAGGGTACGAAGATCGGCCCGATCGTGCACGCCGATTCCGCCCTCAGCACAGCTTCGTTACCCGAGCCCTGGGGCCCGCAGTGGCGCCTGGCGAATCAGGGCTGCCGAGCCGCTCGGGGCAGTCAGCGCCTTCATCGCCAGTTCATCGCGACGCACCAGCTGCTCCATCGACGCCCGGTAGGTGTCGGTCATCAGACGCGGGTAGAGGCCGATGCCGATGATCGGCACCAGCAGGCAGCCAATGATGTAGATCTCGCGCGGCTCCGCATCCACCAGGTGGGTGTGGGCTACCAGCTCTGCCTTCTCTTTGCCGTAGAAGATCTCCCGCAGCATCGAGAGCAGATAGATCGGCGTCAGGATCACGCCGATGGCCGCCAGGCCCGTGATCACCACCCGGAAGGGCAGGGTGTAGGCCTCGTCGGTGGCAAAGCCCACGAACACCATCAGTTCACTCACGAAGCCGCTCATCCCCGGCAGGGCCAGGGAAGCCAGGGAGCAGACGGTCCAGAGGGCGAACATCTTGCGCATCTTTTGGCCCACCCCGCCCATGTCATCGAGCTGCAGGGTGTGGGTTCGGTCGTAGGTGGCCCCCACCAGGAAGAACAGGGAGGCGCCGATCAGGCCATGGCTGATCATCTGCAGCATGGCGCCGCTGGAGCCCAGGGCGCTGAAGCTGCCGATGCCGATCAGCACGAAGCCCATGTGGCTGATGGAGCTGTAAGCGATCTTGCGTTTGAGGTTGCGCTGGGCAAAGGAGGTGAGCGCGGCGTAGATGATGTTCACCACCCCCAGCACCACCAGCAGCGGCGCGAACACCGCATGGGCGTCGGGCAGGATCTGGCAGTTGAAGCGCAGCAGGGCGTAGCCACCCATCTTCAGCAGGATGCCCGCCAGCAGCATGTGCACCGGCGCCGTGGCCTCGCCGTGGGCATCGGGCAGCCAGGTGTGCAGCGGCACGATCGGCAGTTTCACCCCAAAGGCGATCAACAGGCCCGCATAGGCCAGCAGCTGGAACTTCACCGGGAAGCCCTTGGCCATCAGCTCGGTGTAATCGAAGCTGATGTGACCGCCGTAGAAGGCCATCGCCAGGCCCGCCAGCAGGATGAACAGGGAGCTGCCGGCCGTGTAGAGGATGAATTTGGTGGCGGCGTATTGGCGTTTTTTGCCGCCCCAGATGGCCAGCAGCAGATACACCGGCAGCAGCTCCAGCTCCCAGGCCAGGAAGAACAGGAGCATGTCCTGCACGGCGAACACAGCGATCTGGCCACCATCCATGGCCAGCAGCAGGAAATAAAACAGCCGTGGCTTGAAGCTCACCGGCCAGGCCGCCAGCACCGCCAGGGCCGTGATGAAGCTGGTGAGCAGGATCAGTGGCATCGAGATGCCGTCGGCCCCCACCGACCAGGCGAGCCCCAGGTCGGGCAGCCAGCTCACCTTCTCCACCAGCTGCAGGTTGGGGTTGCTGGGGTCGTAGCCGTTCAGGTACCCGCCCACGGTGAGCAGGAACGTGGTCAGGGCCACCCCGAGGGCAAACCAGCGCACCTGCTTGCCGTCGCCCTTGTCGGGCACGAAGGGAATGCAGAGGGCGGCCGCGATCGGGAACAGGATCGAGGCGCTGAGCCAGGGGAAGGCCGTGCTGCTGGCCTGGGCCGTGGCGGCGGCCAGGGTGACGGCGAAATCCAGGGGCACAGATCGGCTCTTGGTGCTGGCCGGAGTGTAGAAATCCTGCTCAGGTCTGCCCGGTTGCCGTGCCGGATGTCACACAGAGCGTTGTGGGTTGGGGTGTTGCGCCGAGGCGCTCACCGCGTGGGCGGACATCGCCTCGGCGCAACAACCCAACCACTTGGGGAAGGGGGCTAGGTGGTGATGGGGGCGACGCGGGGGCTTAGCCGAGGGCGCCGAACAGCACCACCAGGGCGATGACGCCGCCGAACACGATCAGGGCATAGAACTGCGCCCGGCCGGTTTCGAAGTACTTGAGGCCTTCGCCGCTGCCCAGGGTCACCAGGCCGGTGAGGTTCACCACCCCATCCACCACCTTGGAGTCCACCTCCAGAACGGAGCGGGCCAGTTTGCGGCTGCCCTGCACGAACACCTTGTCGTTGATGTCGTCGAGATACCACTTGTTGGCCAGGAAGGCGTTGATGGCCGGGAAGCGCCCGGCTACGGCGGCCCCCAGATCGAGTTTGCGCAGGGCGTAGGCCAGCACCGCCACGCTGATGCCCACCACCGAGATGGTCACCGAGGCGCCGGCCAGCGGCAGGAATTCGCCCCAGCTGAAGTGCTCCGCCACCTCGGCGGCCTCATGGGGATCGAGCAGGAAGCCGAAGCGGCTGTTCCAGGGCACTCCCAGGAGCCCCACCAGCACCGAGGGCACCGCCAGCACCGCCAGGGGCATGGCCATCTGCCAGCCCGATTCATGGGGATGCTCGGCGTGGCTGTGGCCGTGGCCCTCGCCATGGTCGTCTCCGCCCTTGCCGGCGGCCGCCAGCAGCTGGGCCTGCAGGGCGCCGTCGTTGCCGCGGAACTCCCCTTCAAAGGTGAGGAAATAGAGCCGGAACATGTAGAAGGCGGTCATGCCGGCGGTGAGGAAGCCGGCGACCCAGAGCAGCGGGAAGCTGCCGAAGGCCTGGCCCAGGATTTCGTCCTTGCTCCAGAAGCCGGCCAGGGGTGGGATGCCGCTGATGGCCAGGCAGCCGATGAAGAAGGTGGTGCTGGTCACAGGCATCCAGCGCCGCAGTCCGCCCATGAGGCGCATGTCCTGCGCCAGCACCGGTTCGTGCCCCACCACCTCTTCCATGGCGTGGATCACGGATCCGGAGCCCAGGAACAGCATCGCCTTGAAGAAGGCGTGGGTCACCAGGTGGAACATCCCGGCCACCGGCGCCCCGCAGCCCATGGCCAGCATCATGTAACCCAGCTGGCTCACGGTGCTGTAGGCCAGGCCTTTCTTGAGGTCCATCTGGGTGAGGGCGATCGACGCCCCCAGGACCAGGGTGATGGTGCCGATCACGGCAATGAACAGCTGCACCTGCGGGAACGGCAGGTACACCGGCTGCAGCCGGGCCACCAGGAAGACGCCAGCGGCCACCATCGTGGCGGCGTGGATCAGGGCCGAGATCGGGGTGGGGCCCTCCATGGCGTCGGGCAGCCACACATGCAGCGGGAACTGGGCCGACTTGGCCATCGGCCCCATGAACACCAGCAGGCACAGCAGCACCGCCACGCCGGTGCTGACGCTGCCGCTGGCGATGGCGTCCTGCAGGCGGCTACCGATCTGCTCAAAGCCGAAGCTGCCGGTGGCCCAGAACAGCCCCAGGATCCCGAGCAGCAGGCCGAAGTCGCCCACGCGGTTCACCACAAAGGCCTTCTGGGCGGCATTGGCGGCGCCGTCACGGTCGTACCAAAAGCCCACCAGCAGGTAGGAGCACATGCCCACCAGCTCCCAGAACACATAAATTTCCAGCAGGTTGGGGCTGATCACCAGGCCCAGCATCGAGCTGCTGAATAGGGCTAGGTAGGTGAAAAAGCGC
>JBEIQU010000268.1:0-2476 GCA_040376355.1 Prochloraceae cyanobacterium
CGATTGCGATTTCACAGGGCCGAGCTGCTTCCTGATGGGGGCCGAAAAATGGGGCATGAGCCCCGAGGCCCTGGCGATGGTGGACCAGCCGCTGTTCATCCCGATGACCGGCATGGTGCAGAGCCTGAACGTGAGCGTGGCGGCCGCCACCCTGCTGGTTGAGGCGCTGCGGCAACGGCAGCGGGCCGGGATTGTGCCCCAGCAGGGGGAGGGAATCCCCGGCGGCCCCGACGCCTACGGGCGGTTGCTGTTCGAATGGGCCTACCCGCAGGTGGCCGACTGGTGCCGCCGCCAGGGGCGCCCCTACCCCGCCCTCACGGCGGAAGGGGAGATCGCCGAAGACCTCCCCCGCACCCTCAAGCTGCGCTACTGAACGGTGCGGTGTTTCAGCGCTCCGAGCGACCGCTCTGGCCGCTGCCGCTGAGCCAGCTCTCCAGGCCTTCCCCCAGGAACGACAACCCCAGCACCAGCACGAACATGGCCACACCGGGGTAGAGGGCCGTCCACCAGATGCCCGTGGGCAGGGCGCTGAGGGCCTGCTGCAGATCACTCCCCCACTCGGGCACGGTTTCCGGTAGGCCGAGCCCCAGGAAGCCCAGCCCCCCCAGCACCAGCACCGCATCGGCGGCGTTGAGGGTGAGCAGCACCGGCACGGAGGTAATCACATTGCGGAACAGGTAGTGGCGCAGGATCCAGAGGGGTCCGGCCCCCAGGGAACGGGCCGCCTCCACGAACAGCTCCGCCTTCACCTGGGCCGTCTGGTTGCGCACCACCCGGAAGTACTGCGGCACGTAGACCACACACAACGCTGCCGCGGCATTGGGCAGCCCCTTGCCCAGCAGGAAGGCGAGCACCACCGACAGCAGCAGCACCGGCAGGGTGTACAGCGTGTCCATCAGCAGCACCAACACCCGATCGAGCCATCCCCCCAGGTAGCCGCTCACCATCCCCAGGGGCACCCCGATCACCAACGCCGACACCAGCGCCAGCACCACCACCTGCAACGCCACACCGCTGCCGGCGAGGGTGCGGCTGCAGACATCACGGCCCAGCCGATCGGTGCCACACCAGTGCTGCCAGGAGGGCGGGGCATAGATGGGGCTATCGAGGCCGGCGTTCACGTCAGGCAGCACACCCAGGTGCGTGAACAGGGGCGTCAGCACGGCCATCAGCCCGTACACCACCACAATCACCACCCCCCAACGGGCCAGCCGCCCGGCCAGGTTGCGGGGCTTCCAGCGCCGAATGGGGGCGGCAACCAAGGTCGGCAGCTCAGAACGGGGCATTGCCGCTCACCATGCCATCAATCCGCCGCGACTCCAAGCCAACCAGACCTCATCAGGGGAACCCTCAAACGGTCCTCTGTGATTCGACCCATGGCCATCACACCGCTGCATTCCCCGGTGCTGAGGGGGCTCAGGCCCCAACATCGTCATCAGCATCCCGGCAACGCTGGCTTCAGCCTGGTGGAGTTGATGATCGCCGTGGCCATCGTTGGCATCCTGACCGCCATCGCCCTGCCCAACCTGGCCCGGCAGACCGACAAGGCCAAAGCCAGCGAAGCCAAGATCTTGGCCAGCGCAGCGGCCAAAGAGGCGCAGATCGCCTGGTCTGAAAACGGCCGCGACGGGCTCAACGTCTGGCTTGGCGAGCAATGCCCGGCGGCTACGCGCCAATTCAGCTTCACTTGCGCAGCCCCAAGCGACACCGACGCCCGCATCACGGCAACGGGCAGCAGCAGCGCCGGTGGACTCCAGAGCAAAACAATCGTCGCCAAGGTCAATCCCAGCCAAGGCGGTGAAATTCTGTTCTGCGGCACTGCTCCGGGCCTGGGAAGTTGCTGATCGCCCAAGGGCACAACGGGGAGGGTCAACCTCCCCCAGCCAAGGCAGTTGAGATGATCCGTTGCGGCACCCGTTGAGCAGGCGCTTGAAACTCCTGCACCAATCGCAAGGCCACCAGCTGGCCCTGAGAATCAAGGCAGGCCGAGAAGGCCTGGGCTGCTGACCCTGCCAGCTGCTCCATGGAGGAACCTTGGGCCGGAAGCATGTCTCCACAGCGGAGCCATTGCGGCGGCGCCGACGCCAACCCATCGATCACCACCCGGTTCTGGGGAGCAGCTCCCACGGACAGGAGCCCATCCAGGCCGTAGGAAGGACCACAGCGCATCAGCACCCTTCCCCGCCAGATGGGGCTGGGGGCAGGCCCCACCGCATAGGTGATGGCACCGGCGGCGGTGCTCAGGTGCAGCACCGGCAAGCGTCCCGCCAATCCGCAACCGTGCTGCTCGAGCTGTGGTGTGGGGCTGATGGCCATGGCCTGGGCCAGATCCGTCTTCACCAGGGCCAGGGTGCGGCGCTGCACCGCCCGCTCCCGCAGCAACCGCGCCAACCGTTGCCCGTTCTGGCCTTCCTGGATCACCCCCTGCAGCATCACGCCGCTGAGCACAAGCCCCAGGCTCAGGGCGAGCATCAGC
>JBEIQU010000055.1:0-8590 GCA_040376355.1 Prochloraceae cyanobacterium
CCAACAACGAAGGCCTCACCAGCACCTACAACCGCTTCCACGATCCCGCCGAAACCAGCACAGGCCTCCTGGAGCTGCGCAGGCTCCACTGCGAGATGGATCAGGCGGTGCTGGCCGCCTACGGCTGGAGTGATGTGCTCACCCAGGCGATTGCCGACAACCCCCACCACACCCCCTGCGGCTTCTGCCTCGATTACCTCGACACCGAAGAAGACGCCCAGCTCCCAGAAGACCTGCAGGAGCGCATTGACAGTGGTGAATTGTTCTTCTGGGAGGCCGGCGACGCCCTCGATTTCCAGGGCCAGCTGCAGGCCTACGGCGCCATCAGCGGCCGCCGCAAGCTCCCCTGGCGCTACCGCTGGCCGGATGCCGTCCGCGATGACGTGCTGGCAAGGCTGTTGGCGCTGAATGCGGAGCGCTATGCGGAGGAGGTGGCGCTGGGTTTGCACAGCAAAGCCGGGAAGCAGGCAGCGAAGGCGGCCAGGGCCATCGCTGGCAGCGCCGCAACAGGAGGGCAGCGGCGGGGGAGGCCGCCCAGGGCCAGCCAGCCGGGCGAGACTGGGGCCAACCACAGCGAGCAGATGGGGTTGGGGTTATGAACAGCCAGCCAGCCACCACCGCACCCACGCCCGCAGACCTCCTGTCCCTGTTGCGGTCTCACAGGGAAAGCTGGGAGAAACGCTTCCATCTGCGGCGCATCGGTCTGTTCGGCTCCACCGCCCGCAACGAAGCCACCACGGCCAGTGATGTGGATGTGTGGGTGGAACTCGATCCCCTCACCCCCTTCGCCACGGTGCACCTGAAGCAGGAGCTGGAGACCCTGTTGCAGAGGCCCGTGGATCTGGTGCGCCTGCGCGAGCGCATGAATCCTGCCCTGCGCCAGGCCATCCTGCGGGAGGGTGTCAGCGCGTGAGCGGTGATCGGCTGCTGCTGCTCACGCCGCTGCGCCAGGCTCTGGAGCGGATCGAGCGGAAGGCCCGCCCGCTGCTGGCGGACCCCTCCCTGCTCGACAGCGAGGAGGGCCAGGACCTTCTTGATGTGATCTGCATGCAGTTCCTTGCGGCAGGGGAGGCCCTGAAGCGCCTGGAGAAGCTCCAGCCAGGGCTGCTGGCCACCAGCTTCCCAGGCATCGATTGGAAGGGAGCCATGGGCTTTCGCGATGTGATCGCGCACCAGTACTTCGATCTCGATGCCGAGCAGGTGCTGCTGATCTGCCAGGAGGCGTTGCCAGGTCTTCTGGGAGCCATTCGGGCTCTTGAGCAGGCGAGCAGGGAGGACCATTGACCCATGGCCAAAGCGGAAGCCAACGTCAAAGAACGCGTCAGCAAGATCGAGCCCGGTGAGCTGCAGGAGCGCATCGACAGCGGTGAGTTGTTCTTCTGGGAGACCGGCGTTGCCCTCGATTTCCAGGGCCAGCTGCAGGCCCATGGCGCCATCACCGGCCGCCGCAAACTCCCCTGGCGCTACCGCTGGCCCGATGCCGTCCGCGACGACGTGCTGGCACGGCTGTTGGCGCTGAATGCCGAGCGTTATGCGGAAGAGGTGGCGCTGGGATTGCACAGCAAGGCGGCGAAGCAGGCGGCCAAGGCCAGCAAAGCCGGCGGTACGGCCGGCGCCAAGCGGCGGGCGCGGCCACCGAAGGCCGTCCAGTCGGGTGAGACTGAGCCCACGCAGACCGAGCAGATGGGGTTGGGATTATGAGCAGCCACGAGAAGTGCACAGGTCCGATACCCCTTTCCAAACCCCAGCTCTCGGCCATTGCTGATGCTTGCCAGCAGCACCACGTGGCACGTTTGCATGCCTTCGGTTCGCTGCTGCGTGCCGACTACCGCCCGGGCGAGAGCGACATCGACCTGCTGGTGGAGTTCCAGCCGCTCCAGCCCATCGAACTGGCTGACGCCTACTTCGGTCTGGAGCAGCAGCTCCACAACAGCCTCGGCTTGGCAGTGGATCTGGTGATGGCATCAGCCTTGCGCAACCCGATCGTGCGGGCTGACATCGAGGCCTCGAGGCGTCTGATCTATGAAGCGTGACCCCCATGTCTATTTGATCGATATCGTCGATGCTGCCGACGCCATCCTGGACGCGGTTCACGGCATCAGCCTGGATGATTACTGCAATAGTCGCCTGATTCGCTCTGCTGTGGAGAGGGAGTTCATCATCATCGGCGAGGCTCTGAACAATCTATCTCGTGTGGAACCTGAGTGGTTCGCCAGTATCGAGCAAGCCCCGCGCATCATTGGTTTTCGCAACAAGCTAACTCATGAATACGATAAGGTTGATAATGTTGTTGCCTGGGGTGTGATCCAGGGATCCCTACTACAACTGCGCGCCGCCTGTCTTGCCCTGCTGGACAAATCTGGGCTCGGAGGTCGCTGATCATGGCCAAAGCCGAAGCCACCGTTGAAGAACTGGACGGAAGCTCAGGCAGTTGCCTCAGTGGGTGAAGGTGAGTGAGGTCTTCAAGACTGATAGCGATGGCCCCTTCATGGAGCGCGCTGGTGTGGAAGGGTTCAAAGATGAGCGCTATCAGAAATACAGCCAGCGCCTTGCCCGGCTGCGGGGCACCCGCAAATACGTCTACCGGATGGATGTACTTGAGCGAACCCTGTCCTACGACGAGGTCACTGAGATCTTTGTGCGGGTCAATTCGCTCGGCGCCAAGCTGCGCAGCTCCGACCTCGCTCTCGCCCAGATCACCGCCAAATGGCGAGGCTCCCTTCAGATCTTTCAGGCCTATCAAGCCGATTGCAGCAAGGTTGGTTTCGATCTCGACCTGGGCATCTAACTCAAGAACCTCGTGGCCCATGCCACGGGCCAGTCACGCTTCCTCTCCGTGGCCAGGCTCGATCTCGACAGGCTCCGCAGCGGTTGGGATGACGGCTGCCGTGGCATGGAGTTTGCCCTCAACCTCCTGCGCAGCAACACGTGCATCAGCAACCCAGCTTTGCTCGCCTCTCCGTTTCTGGTGATCAGCCTTGGTCTGTATGGCGCGGAACGCCAATTCCTCACCGCGACTTTTTGGCGGAGCGGCGACGGTTGATTGTGGTGCGGCTGAATGCATTCCTGATGCCATGACCTTGGGCGGTGCTGCAGGAGGCAAACGGCGGGGGCGACCGCCCAAGGCCAGCCAGCCGAGCGCAACTGATCCCATGCAGACCGAGCAGATGGGGTTGGGACTATGAGCCTGCCCCAGCGGTGCATCGGCCACTCGGTTTGGAAGAAGTGTCAGAAAACCGCGTAGACTTCTGACACACCAAGAGACCTGCTCCCCCCCAGGCCAGCCATGACCTCCCTCGCCGCCAAGATCCTCGACGCGGCGGTTCACCGGCCCGAAGGGAGCCTGCTGGCCGCCAAGGAGTTTCTGGCGCTGGGCAAGCGTGACGCGATCGATCAAGCCCTGCGCCGGCTCTGCAGCCGCGGCCAGTTGCTGAAGATCACCTGCGGGCGTTACGCCCTGCCAGTGCGCAGCCGTTTTGGAACGCGTCCTCCCTCGCCTGAGCTGGTGATCGCTCGCCTCAACGAAGAGCAGGGAGAGCAGTTGGTGAGCAGCGGCGCCGCCGCCGCCAATGCGCTGGGTCTCACCACCCAGATCCCGGTGCAGCAAACCTTCCTGAGCCGCGCCAGGAGCCGCAAGCGCTACTTGTTCGGCAAGCAGGAGCTGATCCTGCGCCAGGCCCCTCGCTGGCAGTTTCTGCTGGCGGATCGGCCCGCCGGCCAGGCGATCCGGGCCCTTGCCTGGCTTGGACCAGATCAGGCCAGCGCTGCCCTGCCCAAGCTCCGCCAGGTGCTGCCGCAGAGTGAGTGGACTGCCTTGCTGGCCGTGCGCGCCGAGCTGCCCCTGTGGCTGGCAAAGCTTCTGAATGAGCAGAAGGAGCTGGAGCCCTGTGGCTGAACGCTGGTTCTCCCTGACGGCAGATGATCAGCGGGAAGCCCTGGAGGTTGCGGCCGCCACCACAGGCTTGCCTGCCTACTTGTTGGAGAAAGACATCTGGGTGGTCTGGGCACTGGAGGCCCTGGGGTCAGACGAGCATCTGCTGGAGACTCTCACCTTCAAAGGCGGTACATCTCTCTCCAAAGCCTACGGCCTGATTGATCGCTTCTCGGAGGACATCGATCTGACACTGGACATCCGGCAGCTCCTGCCCGATGTGGACATGCCACCTGCACCCAGCAACAAAAAGGCCAAACAACGAAAAGAAACCGTCAATACTCGACTGCCTCAGTGGGTGACCGAAAAGCCACTTCCTCTACTGCAAAAAGCTGCCGCTGATATAGGTCTGGACATCAGTATCATCGTGAACCCAGACAAAAAGTCAGTGCTGGAACTGCATTACAAACCCATTCTCCAAGCCCCTAGTGTGGGCGATCCATATGTGAGCCCCAAGGTGATTCTTGAGTTCGGTGCCCACTCCACCGGTGAGCCCCATGGCCCAGTAGAAATCACTTGCGAAGCAGCCAAAGCACTGGCGGGCATAGCATTTCCCAATGCAAGGCCGCTGGTGATGGATCCTCGGCGCACCTTCTGGGAGAAGGCCACGGCGATGCATGTCTTCTGTTGCCGTGGTCAGTGGGGCAAAGGCGACGGAGCTCGCTATGCCAGGCATTGGTTTGACGTTGATCGCATGGCGATAGCTGGAGTGGCCAAAACAGCAATGGAAGATAGACCACTCGCGAGACAGGTCGCAGATCACAAAAAGGACTTCTGGCGAAGCAAGGACTCTGCGAACCAGCCGATCGACTACATCGCAGCCATCAGTGGCAGTCTGCAGTTGGTGCCTACTGGGGAGGCTTTCAAAGCGCTGAAGGCTGACTATGTCGCCATGCTCGACTCAGGGATGCTGCGAGATGATCCACCTCAATTCGACAAATTGCTTGAGCGGATCGCTGTACTGCAAGAGCAGTGCAACGCTCTGGCCCGAAACAACGCATAAACCGAGACTGGAAGCCTGTCCGACGATGATATTCGAGAAGAAGACGACCAAAGGCGAACGTGGTCGCCCTTCATTCATACGCACCACTACCGAGTACATTCCAATTTCTACGAATCATGGATTGCCAATCACCCCCGCCGCACCGGAGAAACATATCTGAGTTAGTTCATTGAGGCGAAGTTTATTGAAAACAATCCCCTGCCAAGAGAGGTCGGCTTTCCGGAGCTGTGGGATTGGTATTCAAGGCTGAAAGAGATTGAAGACGCAGAGACCGCATGACAACGCCATTTGCTCGGACGCATGACAATTGCGCTGTATTCCCCAATTATTCGCTTGTGACAGCTAGTGATCTCTGCAAATCCTTCAGCAACACAAACAGGTGCAGCGGATCACTCGGTGAGGGCCGGAAACCGAAATGCTCGTAAAACCCTCGCGCCCGTTCATCCTTCGCATGCACCGCCAAGGCGCGGATGCCGGCGATGTTCGCCGCCGCCAATGTGCGGCTGATCGCGTCTTTCAGCAGGGCTGCGCCAAGTCCTTGACCCTGGTGATCCACCGCCACGGCCAGTCGGGCCAGCACCATCAGCGGAATCGGATGGCGCGCCAACCCCTTGCGGATCCGTTCGGGGACCTGCTCCGGGCTCACCTCACCCACCACCAGGGTGTGGAAGCCCACCACGACATCCCCAGCCAGCGCCACGTAGGTGCGACTGGCCCGGGCCCGTTGATTCGCCAGGGCGAAGCGGATCAAGAAGCGGTTCAGGGCTTCGTCGCCACAATCAAAAGCCTCCACGGCATGGCTGGCCTGCAGTGGCTCAATCCGGTAACCACTCACCCGGCGCCACCGGCAGGTGGCGCTTCAACAACGCTCAGCTCCACCACGCTCGGTTCCTGCAGCAACCGCGCCAGACGAGGATGCACCTGGGGTGGGGCATCAAGGGCTGCCACAAACACCTCCCACTGCTCCGGTTCCAGTTGGAAGCTCTGCCGATCGGCCAGCGTTTCGGCCGCGCTGGCCAGGGCGCTTTCGAGCACGAAATCGGTCACGCTGCGCTGTGCCGCCGCCGCCGCCCGTTGCAGGGTTTGCTTCGCCCCTGGTGTCAGCCGGAGGTCCAGCTTTTCGCTCCGCAAGGGGGATGTCGCCATGACTGCACCGTCTCCAGCCACCCTAGCCCTGCCTGCCAGACAATGTCATGACAGCCAAGGGAGATCTCTACCAATAAACTAGGTCACAAACCAGATTGCATCGTTCATGGACGCAAGCATCGGTGCCTTCGAGGCAAAGGCCCAGCTGTCGCGCCTGCTGCGGGCCGTCGAACAGGGCGAGCGGTTCACGATCACCGTGCGGGGCAAGCCTGTGGCCGATCTGGTTCCCCATCGTGCCGACGCGGCCGAGGGCGTTGCGGTTGCAGTGGCTGCCCTGCAGGCCTTTCCGCGCATCCGGGGCGTTTGTGATGCGGATGTCGCCAACTTCCTGCGGGAGGGTCGCCAGTGAGCTCTGCGCCCGCTAGCGGATCGCCGCAGAACATCGTGATCGACGCCTCCATGGCCCTGGCCTGGGTGTTTGAGCGCCAGCAGCCGATCGACAGCGACCGGGCCAACCGTCTGCTTGCCGCGTGTGGCGAGGTTCCCTGGTGGATCCCAGGGCTCTGGCACCTCGAGGTGGCCAATGCCCTGCTGGTGGCCGAGCGGCGTTCCGTGCTGCCCCGGATGGAGAGCGACCGCTTCCTTGCCCACCTGAACAGTTTGCCCATCACGACCGATGCCCAGCCGACTCAGGAACGGAGCGCCCGGATCCTCGCCCTGGCCCGCGGTCATGGGCTTTCCAGCTACGACGCCACCTATCTGGAGCTGGCCCAGCGGCTGGGAGCTGCTCTCGCCAGCTTCGATCGCCAGCTCAACCAGGCGGCCAGCGCCATCGGTGTCGCCCTGTTTCCAGAGACTTGTCTGTAAATAGCACGACCGCCGCTGCCCACGCCGCTGCCCAATCGCTATAGCCCTGCGACACTCCAAACCATGACGCCATCACCAGCACCAACTGACTCAGCTCAGGTGCGCGGCCAGCTGGTGACAGCCCTGGAACTGGAGCTGATCGGCCCCACCCTGCGGGTGCTGCAGGCCCTCGGCGCCGATGGTGAGGGCCTGGAAACGGAAGCCCTCGATCGGCTGCCCAGCAGCTGGTACCCCACCGGTTTCCTGGTGCCCACCGAAACCGATCTGTCGCTGAAGTGCGACGACACGGCCGACGACGACTTCGCCGCCGCCGATGGGGTGGACCTGCGCAAACCCAAAAAGGCCAACAGCGAGTACAAACCAGGTTCCGGTGATGACGGCGGCAACAGCGAGTCGGGCCCGACCAAGCCCCAGTTGTTCCCCTCCTCCATCGGCGTGAGCGTGCTGCTGCCACCGGGTGGCGATTTGCAGCTGATCGCCCGTTGGGGCGATTACGTACGGCTTGCCGAGGCTGCCAACGCCGACGCCGCGGCGAGCATCGCCCGTGAGGAGGGCAGTTCGCGAGAGCAGCAGAGCTGGCAGCGCACTCCCCGCCAGGAAGCGCTGGCCCTCAGCCACAGCGAGATCACCGCCACCAAGGGCCTCACTGGCCGGCCCTGGCCCCACAGCAACGGCCTGAATCTGCGCTGGCATTGCCGCCCGGCCCCCACCAGTCAGGGCTATGCCACTGGCACCGTGGCCGTGACGCTCTTTCTCACCAACGAGCGCAAGAAATCTCAGACTCTGGTGGAACGGGATCAAAATTCGGCCTTCCAGGCGGAGCTGGAGTTGCGCTGTGCCCGGGGCTTCGTGGCACGGCTCGACCCTCACGCCGGCCGTGCTGGCGGCGACTGGGATGAGGCGGTGAACGCCCTCCAATTCCGCGATGCCCGGGAGTACGGCGTGGGCCACAACGTGGGCGTGGAGGTGGATCTCGGCCCCGATGGCGGCTGCACCCGCCTGTGCACCACCTGGATCCCCCAGGCCAGCGTGGAGAAGGTGGTGCCCCGAGGCGATGTGGGCTGCGAGCTGGCGATGGAGGAGCTCGATCGCTTGGCCAGCCAGGGCTTCGAGGCCATTCGCGGCGCTCTGATGCCCCTGGTGGAGCGCTACAAAACCTGGATCGAGGAACAGGCCGCCGTTGCTGGGCTGAACGCCCAGCAGCAGGCCACCGCCACCCAACTGCTCGCCAATGCCCGCGCTCAGGCCGAACGCATCGCCCGTGGCATCGAGGCCCTCGCCGAGCCCGACATTCGCGACGCCTTCGCGATCGCCAATCGCACCATGGCGGCTGCCGCCCGCCAGCGCTACGGCGTGATGCAGGGCCTCAACGCCGACGACCCGTCGCTGCGGCCACCGGCCTGGCGGCCCTTCCAGCTGGCCTTTCTGCTGATGAATCTGATCGGCATCGCCCGCCCCAACGATCCGCAGGTCGACCCCAAGCGCGAGCGCGACAACGTCGACCTGCTGTTCTTCCCCACCGGCGGCGGCAAGACCGAGGCCTACCTGGGCCTGGCCGCCTTCACCCTGGTGATGCGGCGCTTCCGCCATGGCGGCTCGCTGCAGGCCGGCGGGTTGAGCGTGCTGATGCGCTACACCCTGCGCCTGCTCACCCTCGACCAGCTCGGCCGCGCCTCCACCCTGATCTGCGCCCTCGAACTGGA
>JBEIQU010000043.1:0-9322 GCA_040376355.1 Prochloraceae cyanobacterium
ATGCTCACGGCCCTGGGCGATGTGGCCGACCGCATCACGGGCCTGGAGCTGGGCGCCGATGACTACGTGGTCAAGCCCTTCAGCCCCAAGGAGCTGGAGGCCCGCATCCGCTGTGTGCTGCGGCGCGTGGAGAAGGAAGGCGGGGGTGCCGGCATCCCCAACTCCGGCATCATCCAGGTGAGCGATCTGCGCATCGACACCAACAAGCGCCAGGTGTACCGCGGTGAGGAGCGCATCCGGCTCACCGGCATGGAATTCAGCCTGCTGGAGCTGCTGGTGGGCCGCAGCGGCGAACCGTTCAGCCGCGGCGAAATCCTCAAGGAGGTATGGGGCTACACCCCGGAGCGTCATGTGGACACCCGGGTGGTGGATGTTCATATCTCCCGGTTGCGCTCCAAACTGGAGGACGATCCGGCCAACCCCGAGCTGATCCTCACGGCCCGCGGCACCGGTTATCTGTTCCAGCGCATCGTTGAAGCCGTTGCCCCCGAAGCCCTCTGACGTCCCAGGCCCAGGCCCCAGCCAGCGCCGAACCCGTCCGCGGGCGATCCGCCGTCTGGTGATTTGGTACCGCCGCAATGCGGCGGTCACCACCCTGGTGGATACGGCCACCAGCGCCGGCTCCGCCGCTGGCTCGATGGCCGGCTCCATGGCGGGCTCGATGGTGAGCACCGCCGGCAGTGCACTGAGCACCGCGGGCTCCGTGGCGGGTGCGGCCGGCAGCGTGGCCGGCGCCGCCGCCAACACGGTGCTGCAGCCCCTGGTGTTCGATCCGCTGCGGCGCCTGCAGCAGGGCGTGGGGGGCAGTGAAGGCACCCCCATCAACGACGCCGAGCGGCTGTGGGTGGCGGTGGATGGCATGGGGGGTGACGTCGCCCCAGGCCCGATCCTCGAGGGCTGCCTCAAGGCGGTGCAGCTGCTGCCGCTGCGGGTGAAGTTCGTGGCCGAGGCCAGCGCCGTGGAGGCGGCGGTGGCGGAACTGGATCTGGGGGATGCCCTGGCGGCCGCCCAGCAGGAAGGCCTGCTGGAGCTGGTGCCGAGTGGGGTGTCGGTGGGCATGAACGAGGAAGCCACCGTGGTGCGCAAGAAGCGCGACGCCAGCATCAACCTGGCCATGGACCTGGTGAAGGAGGGGGCTGCCACGGCGGTGTACTCCGCCGGCAACTCCGGCGCCGTGATGGCCTCAGCGATCTTCCGCCTCGGGCGCCTGAAGGGGATCGATCGGCCCGCCATCGGCGCCCTGTTCCCCACCAAGGATCCCGAGCAGCAGGTGCTGGTGCTGGATGTGGGCGCCAACATGGACAGCAAGCCCGCCTACCTGCACCAGTGGGCCCTGCTGGGCAACATCTACAGCCGCGATGTGCTGCAGGTGGCCCAGCCGCGCATCGGCCTGCTCAACATCGGCGAGGAGGAGTGCAAGGGCAATGAACTCGCCCTCAAGACCTACCCGCTGATGGCGGAGGAGCGGCGCTTCCAGTTCGCCGGCAACTGCGAAGGCCGCGACGTGCTCTCCGGTGATTTCGACGTGGTGGTTTGCGACGGGTTCACCGGCAACGTGCTGCTCAAGTTCCTGGAGAGTGTGGGCAGCGTGCTTCTGGATGTGCTCAAGGCGGAACTGCCCCGTGGCCGCCGCGGCAAGGTGGGTTCAGCCTTTCTGATCAGCAACCTGCGGCGCATCAAGAAACGGCTCGACCATGCCGAACATGGCGGCGCCCTGCTGTTGGGGGTGAACGGGGTCTGCGTGATCGGCCACGGCAGCAGCAAGGCCCTGTCGGTGGTGAGCGCCCTGCGCCTGGCCCACTCGGCCGCCAATCACAGGGTGATGGACGATCTGCAACGGCTCAGCGCAGAGGCGGGAGACGCGGCGGAGTCGGCGGTTGCCTGTGGTTGACTGAGCCGTCGGTTGGACTGAACCGGTGGCGCTGGGCCCGATGACCACCTATGGCATGGCTCTGGTGGGCAGCGGCAGCGCGGTCCCGGCCTTCGCCGTGAGCAACACGCGCCTCAGCGAACGGGTCGACACCAGCGACGACTGGATCCGCAGCCGCACCGGCATCGCTGAACGGCGCATCTGCGGCCCCGATGAACCGCTCACACCCCTGGCCACCCGGGCCGCCGAAGCCGCCCTGGCCCACGCGGGCTGGCAAGCGGAGGATCTGGATCTGATCCTGATGGCCACCTCCAGCCCGGATGATCTCTTCGGCACGGCACCGCGGGTGCAGGGGGCCCTGGGGGCTAAACACGCCGTGGCCTTCGACCTCACCGCCGCCTGCAGCGGCTTTCTGTTTGCCCTGATCACCGCCGGGCAGTACTTGCGCAGTGGCGCCATGCGGCGGGCGCTGGTGATTGGCGCTGATCAGCTGAGCCGCTGGGTGGACTGGGATGACCGCACCACCTGCGTGCTGTTTGGTGATGGGGCCGCCGCCGTGGCGGTGGAGGCCTGCCCCGCCGAGGCCGACGGCCTGCTGGGCTTCCGCATGCGCTCCGACGGCACCCGCAACGGCTGCCTGACCCTGGCCCAAACCGAACGCCACCACAGCGTGTTGAGCGGCGTGGATGTACAGATCGGCGGCTTCGCGCCGCTGCGCATGAACGGCCAGGAGGTGTACAAGTTCGCGGTGCGGGAAGTGCCTGCAGTGCTTAAGGAGCTGCTGGAGAGCACCGGCACCGACCCCGGCGCCCTCAACTGGCTGCTGCTGCACCAGGCCAACCAACGGATCCTCGATGCGGTGGCCGACCGCTTTGCCATCCCCCATGAGCGGGTGCTCAGCAACCTGGCCAGCTACGGCAACACCTCCGCCGCCACCATCCCGCTGATGCTGGATGAGGCGGTCAAAGATGGGCGGATCCAACCCGGTGATCTGATCGCCAGCAGCGGCTTCGGCGCCGGCCTCAGCTGGGGCGGTGCCCTGCTGCGCTGGAGCGGTCCCCAGGCGGCAGCGGCCTAATCTCCCCCGGACGTTGCAGCGCGCCGGCATGGGTATCGCCTGGGTCTTCCCCGGACAGGGGTCGCAGAAGCTGGGCATGGCGGAGCCCCTGCTCGACCTACCCGGGGCCCGCGAACGCTTCGCCGCCGCCTCCGAGCTGCTCGGGCGTGACCTGCTGGCCATCTGTGCCGGTAGCGCCGAGGGCGAGCTGAGCGACCTCAACGACACCCGCAACACCCAGCCCGCTCTGTTTGTGATCGAGAGCCTGCTGGTGGATGGCCTCAAGGCCCAGGGCCGCAGCGCCCATGTGGTGGCGGGCCACAGCCTGGGGGAATTGGTGGCCCTCTATGCCGCCGGAGTGTTCGACGCCCAGACTGGGCTGCAGCTCATGAAGACCCGCAGCGAGCTGATGGCCGCCGCCGGGGGTGGCGCCATGACCGCCGTGATGGGCTTTGACCGCGACCAGCTCGAGGAGCTGGTGGCCGCCACCGCAGGGGTGGTGATCGCCAACGACAACAGCAGCGCCCAGGTGGTGCTCTCCGGCAGCCCGGAAGCGGTGGCAGCGGTGAGTGGCGCCCTCACCTGCAAGCGGGCGATCCCCCTGGTGGTGAGTGGCGCCTTCCACTCGCCGTTCATGCAGGGGGCCGCTGATGCTTTCGCGGAGGCGATCGAAGCGGTGCCGTTCGCCGACGCCGCGATTCCCGTGCTGAGCAACACCGACCCCACCCCGGAAAGCAGCGGTGCCGCCCTCAAGCAACGGCTGCGCAGCCAGATGACCACCGGCGTGCGCTGGCGCGAAACCATGGACCGGTTCAGCGCCGATGGCATCGCCACCGCCGTGGAGATCGGCCCGGGCAACGTGCTCAGCGGCCTGATCAAACGCAGCTGCGAGGGCATCACCACCGCCCAGATCGGCAGCGCCGCCGACCTGGGGCTGTGAACCGTCCGGTTCAGGCGGTGAAGCGGGTGCTGGGGCGCCGCCGCAAGCCAGCGGAGCCGCCGGCGCTGCTGCGCACCCCGAAACCGAGCCTCACCTACCGGTTGGTGAGCTATCTGCTGGTGTTCCCGATCTACCGGCTGATGTTCCGCGGCCGCACGACCGGCAACACCAACGTGCCCCTGGAGGGGGCCTTGGTGGTGGTGGCCAACCACGGCTCCCACCTCGATCCGCCGCTGCTGGGCCACGCCCTGGGGCGCCCCGTGGCCTTCATGGCCAAGGCAGAGCTGTTCCAGGTTCCGCTGCTGGGGCCGATCATCCGGGCCTGCGGGGCCTACCCCGTGGCCCGCGGCGCCAGCGACCGCGAAGCCATCCGCACCGCCACCGACCGCCTGGATCAGGGCTGGGCCACGGGGGTGTTCATCGATGGCACCCGCCAGGCCGATGGCCGCGTCAACAACCCCCAACCGGGGGCCGCGCTGCTGGCGGCCCGGGCCGGTGTGCCGCTGCTGCCGGTGGCGATCATCAACAGCCACCGGGCCCTGGGCACCGGCTCACGGCGGGCCCGCCTGCTGCCGATCCACATCCGCATCGGCACACCCATCCCGCCACCGGCCTCCCGCCGCCGCGCTGACCTCGACGCCGCCACCGCCGCCTGCCAAGAGCAGATCAATGCCCTGCTCGACCAGGGCCTGATCAACGCGGTTGCAGCGCTTCCAGCAGCGGACCAAACCGCGCTGCCGCCCAGCCCCTGACATCGCGGCCCGTCAGCACCCACAGGGCCGCCCGGGCCCCATCCCCCCAGACCTTGCTGCGGCCCTCCGGCAGACAGCGCTGGCCGCAGGGCACCGGCACAGGGGTGAGGCTGATGCCGCGGCTGCCCGCCACCACCCGACCCACCAACAGGGCCCGGTCCATGTGGTCGCTGCTGGTCACCAGCAGCAGGTGCCGCACCTGGGCCCGTTTGAGTTCATCCACCACCGAGGTGAAGTTGCTGAGGGTGTCGGTGGCGCGGTAATCGAGCTGCACGCGGCCGGCATCCAGGCCCTGGCGACCGAACAGCCAGTGGGCGTACTCGGGATTGCTACCGCCGCTCACCAGCACCGGCAGGCCATCGCGACGTGCCAGATCCGCCGCCACCCGCTCTCGCTCCACATCACCCCCCAGCACCAGGATCATCTGGGGGGGCGGCACCGGCGGCAGCCACAGGCCGCGGGTGAGCCAGAGCAACCCCACGCCCCCGAGCAGCCACCACAGCCGGCGCGGACGGCGGCCCCTGCGCCGGCGGGGGCGTTGGGGTTGGCGCGGCGGCACGGGGCGGGCGGCCATCAGAGCCCCTCCACCGGGCTGGTGGGGTAGAGGGGCAGCACGGGCCCCCAGGGGCCTGGGAGGTGAACCGCCGCCGCCAGTTGCCCCAGCGCCAGCAACTGCGCGACGTCCGCTTCCGGCTCCACCAGGGCCGGCCAGCAGGGCTCGGAGGGGTTGGCGGGCTGCCAGGGCTGCGGCTCACGGAACAGCCTCGGGGCCTGGAGCTCCGCCAGGCCGCCCAAGGCGTCGGGCTGGGGTCCATAGGCGCCCGCCACCGTGCCCCGCCGCGGCAGCTCCTGGGTGAGCCAGAAACGCGGCACCCCCGCCAAGGGTCCGTCTCCGAGGGCCAGACGCCGGGCGATCAGCAGCGGGCTACTGAAGCCATGCAGGGGAATGGCCAGCTGCTGGGCCAGGGTGCGGGCCAGCACCACCGTCAGCCGGGTGCCGGTAAAACCACCGGGGCCAGTGGCCACCACCAACCGGGATACCTGGGGCCAGCATTCCGCCGGCAACAGCTGCTCCACGCAAGGCAGCAGCTCATTGGAGAGGCGGCGGCCCAGCGGAAAACTGGCCAGGCGCGCTGGCTGCAGCCCGCCCGCAACCCCGAGGGGCTGAACCCCCACCGCCAGGGTTTCGCTGGAGCTGTGCAGAGCCAGCAGCAAGGGCTCCACGCTCATGTGGGCAGGGCCTGCTCAGGGCACAGCCGCAACCAGCGCCCCGGATCCGCAGCGAAGCTGCCGCAGGCGCGCACATCCCATTCCACCCCCACCTGGCCCTGGGGCAGATCGATCACCTGCACGTGGATCTGGGGCTGCTGTGGCACAAAGGCTGGCTCGCCGCTGAGATGGGGGACGCCATGCTGCCGCTCCACCGCGTGGTAGGCCTGGCATTGGTCCACCCAGCGGCAGTCCACGCAGATGCACATGCCAGGCGCCGCAGCCGCTGGAGCCATTGTGACCCCTGCGGCTATCCCGGCCGGGGCCACGGCGCCCCAGCTGGCGGAACTGGCCTGGCGCCGGCTGCGCCCGCAGAGCTGGCCGCTGCCCCCACAGGCCTTCCCGGCCGGAGCGGCCCTGGTGGGGGGAGCGGTGCGGGATGCCCTGCTGGATCGCCTGCCCCCCCAGCCGGACCTGGATCTGGTGGTGGAAGAAGACGCCATTGCACTCTGCCGGCAGCTGGGGCGCCGCCATGGCGGCAGCGTGGTGGTGCTCGATGCGGAGCGCTCCATCGCCCGGCTGGTGATCCAAGGCTGGAGCGTCGATCTGGCCCGCCAGGAAGGGGGCTGTCTGGAGCAAGACCTACGGCGGCGGGACTACCGCCTCAACGCCATGGCGCTCCCCCTGGGGGAGACGCCGGTGCTGCTGGACCCGCTGGAGGGCCTGACGGACCTGCGGCAGGGGCAGTTGATGGCGGTGGCGGAGGCCAACCTGCTGGATGACCCCCTGCGGCTGCTACGCGGGGTACGGCTGGCCAGCGAACTGGGGTTTGCCCTGGAGCCCCAGACCCAACGGTGGCTGCAGCAACACCACGCCAGCCTGGCGGGAGTGGCCGGCGAACGGGTGCTGGCGGAGCTGGAGAAACTGGCGGCCAGTCCCGACGGTGAACGGGGTCTGGGCCAGTGCCTGGCCTGGGGACTGCTGCAACCCTGGCAAGCACCTGGCGGGGCTGACCCCCAGGCCAGCGCGCTGCTGGCCCGCCTGGGGGCGGATCAAGCGGAAGGGCTGGGGCTGACCAGCGCCGAACGGCAGCAGGCCCTGCCGCTGGCGCGGCTGGCGGCGGTGGTGGATGGCACCGGCCTGCGGGCGCTGCGCAGCAGCCGCAGGCTGCAGCAACGGGTCGAACAGCTGCGCCGCTGGTGTCAGCGGTTGGGGGCGCAGGCTCCCGCCCAACGGGCTGAGGGATTGTCCGAGGCGGAGCGGTTGCGGCTCCAACGCGACCTGGAGGAGGACCTGCCGGCCCTGCTGCTCAGCTGGCCGGCGGAGCCCGCCCAGGCCTGGCTGGAGCGTTGGCGCGACCTGAACGACCCGTTGTTCCATCCCCGCGCCGCCATCGACGGCATCACCCTGCAGCGGGAACTGGGGCTGAAGGCCTCGCCACGGCTGGGGGCCCTGCTGCAACACCTGATGCAACAACGGGCTTTCGGGAGGGTCCAGGGCCGTCTTCAGGCCTTGGACGCGGCCCAGCGCTGGCTGGAGCGTCACCCGGCGGATGGTGAGCCAGCACCACGCCGTGATTGAATTTCCCTGCAAAGGCGTTAAACAACGACCTCAAACGCGCCAGGCCTGCCAACGGTCTTCTGCTCGTCAGCCTTCTGCTGAACGATCCGTGCAACGGAACTTCTGAGCACGCATCGTTCCCCAGGACTTGTCTGATCCAGCCCTGATCCAGCCGTTGCAAACCGCTCGCTTTGACCACACCTCCCCAGGCATGGCCTGGTTCCGAGGGCTGTTCTGAGCGCACCAGCGTCGTGCAGTTCTGGCACAACACCCTGATCTCTCTTTCCATCCCTGTTCCCATGAGCATTCGCCTCTACGTCGGCAACCTGCCGCAGAGCTTTGACAACACCGAGCTCGATGCCCTGTTTGCCAGCGTGGGGGAAGGGATCCGCTTCAAAGCCGTTCAGGACCGTGAAACTGGCGCCGGCCGCGGCTTCGGCTTCGCCAACGTCGACGACGAGAAGGTGGCGGATGCGGTGATCGAGCAGCTCAACGGCCGCGACTTCGGCGGCAACGCCCTGCGGGTGGAGCGCTCCGAGCGCCGTGATGAGCGCCGTGGCCCCAACGATCGCCGCCCCGCCAGCGCCGGCAATGCCGTGGCTCGCAAGGCCGTCAACAAGGTGGTGCACAGCGATGACGTGGAGGCCGGCGCCCCCGACCCCCGCTGGGCTGGTGAGCTGGCCAAGCTCAAGAATCTGCTGGACGGCCAGAAGGCCGCCGTCTGAGCTCCAGCTCAGGCGCGCCCCACACTCGCTGACATGCAGGAACACAGCTGGTCCTGGGGCAACCACCGCATCAGCTACGTCCGCGTGTCAGCCCCCACGAACGGCTCTCCCCCAGGGAGGGCCGTTGTTTGTGTGCACGGCTTCGGCGCCTCCAAAGGCCACTGGCGCCACAACCTCGAGGCCCTGGCCAGCGATGCCGACGTCTACGCCATCGATCTACTGGGGTTCGGGGCCAGCGCCAAGCCCCCCTCCCAGCTGAAGGGGGAAGCGCCCAGCAGCGGCAGCGTGCACTACAGCTTCGACCTCTGGGCCGCCCAGGTGGCTGAGTTCACCGAGCAGGTGATCAACCGCGACCAGGGGCGCACCAGCGCCATTCAGCTGATCGGCAATTCGATCGGCGGCGTTGTCACCCTCAATGCCGCACGGCTGCTGCAGGAGCGGGGCACTCCCGCCCGGCAGGTGCTGCTGATCGACTGCGCCCAACGGGAACTCGATCTCAAGCGCCTGGCGGAGCAACCCTGGAGTGCGCAACTGGGGCGACCGCTGCTGATGGCCCTGGTGCGACAGCGCTGGTTGATCGGCAGCCTATTTCGGCTCTTGGCCAGGCCTGCGGTGGTGCGTCAGGTGCTGCAGCAGGCCTACCCGAGCGGTGGCCATGTGGACGACGAGCTGGTGGAGCTGTTGGTGAAGCCCAGCCGCGACCCCGGCGCCAGTGAGAGTTTTCGCGGCTTTGTGAATCTGTTCGACGACTGGCTGGCCCCCCAGCTGTTGGAGCAGCTGCAGGCGCCGGTGCGCATGCTCTGGGGGGAGGCCGATCCGTGGGAACCGGTGGCGGAAGCACAGCGCTGGCAGCGCCACTTCCCCTGCATCCAGGAGCTGCGGGTGCTGCCGGGCCTGGGCCATTGCCCCCACGACGAAGCCCCCGATCAGGTGAACCCGATCCTGCAGCAGTGGCTGGCGCTCGGCTGGGGCTAACGGGCCTGGGCGATCACAAATGAGCGCGGCAGATCCAGCAGCTTGCCGGCGGTGGGCACATAGGCCCGGTGGTTGAACACGTCGTAGTTGAGCTCCTCGATCACATCGAGGATGCCGCGATAGAGCCGCAGCGAGGCCCACACCGGCCAACGGGCATCGGGGGCCAGCCAGCGCACCCCCGCCTCGGAGCGGGCGAACCAATCGCGGGCGCGGGCCACCTGAAAGCGCATCAGC
>JBEIQU010000278.1:0-2146 GCA_040376355.1 Prochloraceae cyanobacterium
AGCGCCACGGAATCCAGCAACCCCTGGCCCACGATGGCGGCGGTGGGGCTGAGCATCTCGCGCATGCCTGGTCCGCCCACCGGACCCTCATTGCGCACCACCACCACATCGCCGGGGTTGATCTGTTTGTCGAGGATGGCGGCCAGGCAGCTCTCTTCGCTTTCAAACACCCGGGCCGGACCGGTGATCACGGGATTCTTGACGCCGCTGATCTTGGCCACGGCACCCTCCTCCGCCAGGTTGCCCTTAAGGATCGCCAGGTGCCCCTTGGCGTAGAGCGGGTTGCTGAGGGGGCGAATCACGTCCTGCCCGGCGGGGGGCTCGGAGGGCACATCCGCCAGCACCTCCCGCAGGGTTTTGCCTTCGATGGTGCGGCAGTCGCCATGCAACAGGCCCGCATCCAGCAGCAGCTTCATCACCTGGGGAATGCCACCGGCCTGGTGCAGGTCGACGGTCACATAGCGGCCGCTGGGCTTGAGGTCGCAGATCACGGGCACCCGTTGGCGGATGCGCTCGAAATCATCAATGTTGAGTTCCACGCCAGCGGTGCGGGCCACCGCCAGCAGGTGCAGCACGGAGTTGGTGGAGCCACCCACCGCCATGATCACGCTGATGGCGTTCTCGAAGGCCTCGCGGGTGAGCAGGTCGCGGGGGCGGATGTTGGCCTCGATGGCGGTGGCCAGCACTTCGGCACTGCGGGCCGCACTGTCAGCCTTTTCTGGATCCTCCGCGGCCATGGTGGAGCTGTAGGGCAGGCTCAGCCCCAGCACCTCGAAGGCCGCACTCATGGTGTTGGCGGTGAACATCCCCCCGCAGCTGCCAGCTCCGGGGCAGGCGTTCTTCTCGATGGCGGTGAGTTCCTGCTCATCGATGCGTCCACCGCTGTACTGACCCACCGCTTCGAAGGCGCTCACGACGGTGAGGTCACAGGCACCGAGTTTGCCCGGTTTGATCGTGCCGCCATACACAAAGATGGCGGGGATGTTCATGCGGGCCATGGCCAACATGGCGCCGGGCATGTTCTTGTCGCAGCCGCCGATGGCCAGCAGCGCATCCATGCTCTGGCCGTTGCAGGCGGTCTCAATCGAATCGGCGATCACCTCGCGGCTCACCAGGGAGTACTTCATCCCCTCGGTGCCCATGGAGATGCCGTCGCTGACCGTGATCGTTCCGAACAGCTGAGGCATGGCCCCGGCTGCGTGGGCCGCCTCCTCGGCGCGCCGAGCCAGGTCGTTCAACCCCAGGTTGCAGGGGGTGATGGTGCTGTAGCCGTTGGCGATGCCGATGATCGGCTTGTTGAAGTCCGCGTCACCGAAACCCACCGCCCGCAGCATGGCGCGGTTGGGGGAGCGCTGGATCCCCTGGGTGATCGCGGCGGAGCGGAGCATGGCTGCGGCGGAGTCGTTCCAGCAACCTACTGAGCGGCGGGGCTCAGCTCTGGGGGGTGAGCCCCTCAAGCTGACGGCGCACATCCTCGATGGCCTGATTCAGCTGTTGGACCTTGTCCTGCAGTTCAATCTCCCGACCTGGGCGCAGGCCATCGGCCTGGAGATCGAGGGCTTCCTCATCGTTGCCGGACAGCCGGCTCAGGCGCAGATTGCGCTCCTGGCGGGAGTGTTGCTGGCGGCGTTCCGCCTCGGACAGCAGCCACCAGGCCAATCCGGCCGCGCCGATCACCGCTCCGGCCACCAGGGTGCCGAGGGATCCGGAACCGCTGTCTCGTGCCATCGCTGCCGTCGTCGGGTGGTCTGTGTCGCCTCAGCCTACGAAGGCAGACCCTTGCAGGCCACAGAGCCGAGCCTCCACGTCACCAACCCCAGGCAGGATGCGTTGCTCCGCGTCCAGATCGGCGTCGATGCAGCCGGTGTAAAGCGTGAGATCGCCGAAGCGCTCGCCCAGCTGTTTCAGCCCCGCACTGGCGGCCACGGTGGTGATCACCCGCACCCGCGCACCGTCCACCCCCTGGGCTGCCAGCTGCTCCAGCACATGAAGCAGCGTGGTGCCGGTGGCCACCTGCGGGGCAAACACCAACACCCCGGCCCGTGCAGGAATCTCAGCCGGGAGAGCGCTGAATGTGCAGTGCACGTCACCCGCAGGGCTCTGCTGCAGGGCCATGGGAGCCAGGGCCGCGTGGGGCAGTACCGCG
>JBEIQU010000281.1:0-1954 GCA_040376355.1 Prochloraceae cyanobacterium
GGCCATCGATACCCACGAAACGGCCGTGTTTGAAGCCCTGGCCAGCGACCTGGGCAAACCGGAGGTGGAGGCCTATTTCGAGCTGGTGGCCGTGCGCCAGGAGATCGCCCTGGTGCGGCGGCGGCTGCGGCGCTGGATGGCCCCCAGGCCGGTGCCCGTGCCCCTCTACCTGTTGCCGGGCCGCGCCGAGGTGATCGCCGAGCCCCTGGGCTGCGTGCTGGTGATCGGCCCTTGGAACTACCCCTTCCTGCTCAGCCTGCAGCCACTGGTGAGCGCCCTGGCGGCGGGGAACACGGCGGTGCTCAAACCCTCCGAACACGCACCGGCCACGGCGCAACTGCTGGAGACCCTGCTCACCGCCGCCTTTGAGCCCAGCACAGTGCAGGTGGTGCAGGGGGATGGCACGGCCGCCGCCGACCTGCTCCAGGAGCGCTTCGATCACATCTTCTTCACCGGCGGTGAACGGGTGGGCCGACTGGTGATGGCCGCCGCCGCCCAGCACCTCACCCCGGTGACCTTGGAGCTGGGGGGCAAAAGCCCGGCGGTGGTTCTGAATGATGCGGACCTGGAGGTCAGCAGCCGCCGGCTGGTGTGGGGCAAATGCCTCAACGCCGGCCAGACCTGCATCGCCCCGGACTACCTGCTGGTGCAGCGGGGGGTGGCCGCCCCCCTGATCCGGAAGCTGGGGGAGCGCATCCGCCATTGCTTCGGTGACGCCCCCCTGGCCTCACCGGATCTGGCGTCGATCGTGAATGCCGCCCAGTTCGAGCGGCTGGATGGGCTGCTGCAGGGGGCGATCCAGCGCGGCCAAGTGTTGTTTGGCGGCCAGAGCGATGCCGCGCGGCGGCGCATGGCGCCCACCCTGATCCGGGTGGAGAGCCTTGACGATCCCCTGATGGCCGAGGAGCTGTTCGGCCCATTGCTGCCGGTGCTGGAGGTGGACGACCTGCAGCAGGCCATGGGATGGATCAACAGCCGCCCCAAACCGCTGGCGCTGTATCTGTTCTCCGCCTCCGGGGAATCCCAGCGGCGCCTGCTGGAGGGCACCAGTTCAGGCGGTGTGTGCCTCAACGATGTGGTGATGCAGGTGTCGGTGCCGGAGCTGCCCTTCGGCGGCGTGGGGAACAGCGGCATGGGCCGCTACCACGGCGAGGCCGGCTTCCAGACCTTCTCCCACCTGCGCAGCGTGTTGCGCCGGCCATTCCAACTGGATGTGCCGCTGCGTTATCCGCCCTATGGCCAGCGACTGCCCTTGATCCGACAGCTGTTGCGCTGAAGCCATTGCCAGCCCTTATCAAAGGGGGGCTAGCGCCCACGGCTGAGATCCGTAAGGTTTCAGCTATCGAATGTGGATACCCATGCGCCGCCGCTCCGCCGCTTTGCTGGCCTTAACCCTGCTGCTGCCCCTGCCGGGCCTTGCCGGTGAGGTGGTGGTGAAGCCGGGCGAGACCCTGTCGGAGCTGGCGGAGCGCTACGGCACGAGCGTCGAGCGGCTGATGCAACTGAATGGCCTGCGCGGCCCCCAGGACCTCTGGGCCGGCAGCCGCATCCGCGTGCCCGGCGGCGGTGGCAGCCCCGTTGCGGGCAGCGGCAGCGGCAACTACACCGTGAAGTCCGGCGAAACCCTCTCCGAAATCGCCGAGCGCTACGGCACCAGCGTGCAGCGGCTGATGGACCTCAACGGCCTGCGCAATCCCCAGGACCTCTGGGCCGGCAGCCGCATCCAGGTGCCGGGGGCTGGCGGTGGCAGCCGCACGGCCGCTGCGGTGAGCAAAGGTGCCAAGCAGCACACCGTGCAGAGCGGCGAAACCCTCTCGGTGATTGCGGATCGCTACGGCATCCCGATGGAGCGCCTGGTGGCCCTCAACGGCCTCAGCAATCCCGATGAGCTGATGGTGGGCACCACCCTGAAGCTGCGCGCCCCAAGCCGGCCGCTGGCGGCCAAACCCAAGCC
>JBEIQU010000154.1:0-4604 GCA_040376355.1 Prochloraceae cyanobacterium
CGGGGCGTGGCGAACTGCACTTGCTTCACAACAAAACAGCCGCAATAGCAACACTTTTATCGGAAGAAATTCTGAAGATTGCCTGGAGGGGGATTGGTCAACCGCAGGGGCAAATGCTCTGCAGCGCAGACGATCTGCGCCATCAAATGCACGAAGGAGCCGCGATTGTTCGGCTGCAGAAGCTGAACAACACAGGGAGAATGCCGGAAGAAATCCTGGCTGTTCCGGCCCCACCGCAACCACACCGGCCACGGCCCGCTGCCACCTCACCCAGGAGCCCCCATGAAGCCCTGCATCCTGCTGATTGAAGACGACGGCGACATGCGCGAGCTGGTGGCCGGCCACCTGGAGCACAGCGGCTTCGATGTGCAGCGCGCTGAGGATGGGATCAAGGGTCAGGCCCTGGCGCTGCAGTACACCCCGGACCTGGTGCTGCTCGACCTGATGCTGCCGAAGGTGGATGGCCTCACCCTCTGCCAACGGCTGCGCCGCGATGAGCGCACGGCCCGCATTCCGATCCTGATGCTCACCGCCCTAGGAAGCACCAAGGACAAGGTGAGCGGCTTCAACTCCGGTGCCGACGACTACCTGGCCAAGCCCTTCGACCTGGAGGAGCTGCTGGTGCGCATCAAGGCGCTGCTGCGCCGCAGCGATCGCGCTCCGCTCTCCACCAAGCACAACGAAATCCTCAGCTACAGCTCCCTGACCCTGGTGCCGGAGCGCTTCGAGGCCATCTGGTTCGACGAACCGGTGCGCTTGACCCACCTGGAATTCGAGTTGCTGCACTGTCTGCTGCAGCGCCATGGGCAGACCGTGGCCCCCTCCTTGATCCTCAAGGAGGTGTGGGGCTACGAGCCCGACGACGACATCGAGACCATCCGGGTGCACATCCGCCACCTGCGCACCAAGCTCGAACCCGACCCGCGCAAGCCGCGCTTTATCAAGACCGTCTACGGAGCCGGCTACTGCCTTGAGCTGCCCAGCGGCGCCCAGCACGAAGAGCTGGCGATGCTGGTGCAGGAAGCCCGCGACAGCCGCCGCACCGCCGCGGCCTAAACCGCGCCGGAGAGCTCCAGCAGGGCCACCTCCCAGGCCAACCGCGGCTGCACGTAGGCCCGCAGCTGGCGGCGCAGGGTTTCCAAACGACGCTGTTGCGCCGGATCGGGGCGCTGGCGCCACAGCCGCAACTGCCACCAATCCAGCAGCCACAACTGCTCCTCCACCTCCAGCGCTTCGCTGAGGTCGCGGGCGAGGGCCAGGGCCTCCTGGGGACTCACGCGCCCCTGGGGGCCGGTGAGCAGGGCTCCGCAGCGCTGCGGCAACTGCTCCGGCAGGGCCCGCCACTGACGGCGATGCTCCAGCAGGGCGCCAGGGGAACCAGCCGCCAGCTCTCGCAGTTCAGGAGGATCCGCCGGCGGGTCTGCCGCCTCGGGGTCGGCCTCCGGGCCTTGGGGCTGAGGGGGCACACGGCTGAGCACCAGCTCCAGGTCGGCCGCCGACAGGCGGGCGAAGGGAATGGTCTGACAGCGGGAGCGGATGGTGCTGAGCAGCCGGTCGGGGGCCGCACTGAGCAGGATCAACAGCCCATCGCCGGGCTCTTCGAGGGTTTTGAGCAGGGCATTGGCGGCCCCTTCCGCCATGGCTTCCACGGCCTCGATCACCACCAGGCAGCGGGGGGCCTCCACCGGCCGGCGCGCCAAAAACTGCGACACCCCCCGCACCTGCTCCAGCCGCAGCTGGGGCGGGGCCTTACGGCTGATGCCCGCCGCTGCGGCCTGGGACACGGGCACCAGCTGTCCCTTGTCGCTGTAGGTGGGCTCCACCCAGAGCAGATCGGGATGGTTGCCCGCCTGCAGGCGCCGGCGCACCGCCGGATCCCCACTGCCGCCGGCGACCACCCCCTCCAGGAAGCGCAACGCCCCCAGGCGGCGCCCGACCCCATCGGGCCCGCTGAACAGATAGGCGGGGGCCAGCCGTTGTTGCTGCAGGGCTGCGGCCAACAGGGCCACCGCCTGGCCCTGGCCCACCAGATCGGCAAACAGGGCTGTGGGGGGAGCGGCCACCATCACCCCTGGCCCGGAGGCGCCGCCACCAGGGCGGTGATGGCGGCCTGCAGGTCGGCCGTCACCGCATCAGGGCGGCGGCAGGCATCCAGCCGCCGCCAGCCCCCCTGGGCCGCCAGGGCGGCGAATCCCGCACAGACCCGCGCCAGAAACGCTTCGCCGGCGGCTTCGATCCGATCCGCCGTGCGATGGCCCCGCCGCCGCAGCGACTCCTCCAGGGGAATCTCCAGCAGCACGGTGAGATCCGGCTGCAGGCCACCGGTGGCCACCAGGGTGAGTTGGTCGATCAGCTCCAGCGACAGGCCGCGGCCATAGCCCTGGTAGGCGGCGGTGGAACCGCTGAAGCGATCGCAGAGCACCCAGTGCCCCGCCTGCAAAGCCGGGCGAACGCGTTCCTGCACATGCTGGGCGCGGTCCGCGGCATACAGCAGCAACTCCGCCGTGCTGCACGGGGCCGCCTCGCCCGGAGGATGCAACAACTGCTGCCGCAGGGCCTGGCCGAGGGGGGTGCCGCCGGGCTCCCGCGTCACCAGCAGCTCCGCACCCGCAGGCATCAGGCCGCTGTGGGGCAGCCAGCGCCGCAACTGCTCGATCTGGGTGGTCTTGCCGCAACCATCGATGCCCTCGAGCACGAGGAAGCGTCCGCGCTCAGCCATCGCGGCCCAGCATCAGGGCATTGATCACCACGGTGATCGAACTCAGGGCCATCAACAACGCCGCCAGGGGAGGGGAGAGCAGCACGCCAAAGCCTGGCAGCAGAACCCCGGCTGCGATCGGAATCACCACCAGGTTGTAGCCGAAGGCCCAGGCCAGGTTCTGCCGCACCTTGGCCATGGTGCGGCGGGCTAGCCGCAGCGCCAGGGGGATCGTGGTGAGCCGCTCACCGAGCACCACCAGGTCGGCCGAATCCATGGCCACCTGGGTGCCCGTGCCCACCGCAATGCCGAGATCCGCCGCCGCCAGCGCCGGCGCATCGTTGATGCCATCTCCCACCATCGCCACAGGGCCGCGGCGCCGGGCCGCCTCAATGCGCTCCAACTTCTGCTGGGGCAGCAGGCCCCAGGCCAACTGCGCACCCTCCAGGCCAAGCGCCGCGCCAAGGCGCTCCACCGCCACCTGGCGATCACCGCTCAGCAGCCCCAAGCCCAGGCCCATGGCCCCCAATTGCGCGAGGGCCTGCACCGCATCCGGGCGCACCTGATCCTCCAGGGCCAGCAGGCCGATCAGGCGGCCAGCGAGGGCCACCGCCACCGCCGTGGCGCCGTGGCGGGTCTGGTCGGAGAGCCAGCGGTGCTCCGGATCGCCCACCGCCACCCCCTGGGCCGCCAACCACTCTGGCCTGCCCACCAGAACGGTGCCGCGGCCTGGCAACTCGCCCTGGAGGCCCTCGCCGGGGTAAGTGGTGCAACGCTCCACCGACAGCAGCGGCAAATCCAGCTCCTGGCAGCGCTCCACCAGGGCGTGGGCCAGGGGGTGACGGGTCTGGGCCTCGAGGCTGGCCGCCACCTGGATCAGCTGCGGATCGCTGATGGCGGCATCCACCACCCGCAGGGCCGCCAGCCGCGGCCGCCCCACGGTGAGGGTGCCCGTCTTGTCGAACAACACCGTGCGCAGGGCGGCGGCGGCTTCGATGCCATCCCCGCCGCGAAACAGCACCCCGGCCCGGGCCGCCCGGCCGCTGCCCACGCTGATGGCGGTGGGGGTCGCCAGACCGAGGGCGCAGGGGCAGGCCACCACCAGCACGGCAATGCTCAGCTGAATCGCCAGGATCAGGGGTGTTTCAGCCTCCATGCCCAGGCTGCGATGGCCCCCATGCAGGTGGGCCGAGGGGGCATGGGCTAGCACCTGGGGCCACAGCTGCGTGCCCCATTGCCACCAGAACACAAACGTGGCGGCCGCCAACAGCAACACCACCACCGTGAATCGCCCCGCCAACTGGTCGGCGAGCCGCTGGATCGGCGCCTTGCGGGCCTGGGCCTGCTCCACGAGCCCAATGATCCGCGCCACGGCGCTGTCACGGCCCGGACGCAACACCTCCAACACCAGCGGAGCCTGCAGGTTGAGGCTGCCGGCCGCCAGCTCACTGCCCGGCTGGGCCTCCAAGGGGAGGGGTTCGCCGGTGAGGCTGGACACATCCAAGGCGGAACTCCCCTCCAGCACACGGCTATCCACGGGGACGCGATCGCCTGGCAGCAGGCGCACCCGATCGCCCGGACCCAGGGCCCCCACCCGCACGGGGCGCACGGAGGCTTGGGGGCCCTCCCCCAGCAGCAGCAACGCCTCATCGGGCTGCAGGGCCCAGAGCTCCCGCAGGGCATCGCCGGTACGCAGGCGGGCACGCTCTTCGATGAAGCGCCCCAACAACACGAAACCCAGCAGCATCACTGGCTCGTTGAAGAAGCACTGCCAGCCCACCACCGGCCAGAGCAGGGCCACCAGGCTGGCCAGGTAGGCACTGCCCATGCCGAGACCCACCAGGGTGTCCATCCCCGGTGCACCCGCCAGGGCGGAGCGGAATCCAACCACCAGGATCGGCCGCCC
>JBEIQU010000188.1:0-4002 GCA_040376355.1 Prochloraceae cyanobacterium
AGGTGCGGGTGGGCCGCCCCAACGACAGCAGCACCCGCCTGGTGGTGGAGTTCCGCCCCGGCACCCGGCTCGACCCCCGGGGCCTGCGGCTGGTGGGCACCAGCGCCGAGCGCTGGCAGCTGGTGTTCGGCGGAGATCTAGGGGTGCTCCAGCCCATCGGCGAGGGCGATCTCGACGCCCCCTCCGCCCCCAGTTGGCGGGCCCGGCCGCCGCAGGAGTCCCAGCTGGCCCGGGGGCCGATGCCCTCCGCCGAAGGCCTGCCGGAGGTGCCCCGCGGCCGTTACCGCGTGGTGATCGACCCTGGCCATGGCGGTCCGGACCCCGGCGCCGTGGGCATCCGCGGCCTGCGGGAAACGGATGTGGTGCTCGATGTGAGCCTGCAGGTGGCCCAGCTGCTGCAGGCCAAGGGGGTGGAGGTGTTGCTCACCCGCACCTCTGAGGTGGATGTGGACCTGCCGCCGCGGGTGGCCCTGGCCAACAACAACCGCGCCGATCTGTTCCTCAGCATCCACGCCAACGCCCTGAGCCTGTCGCGCCCCGACGTGAATGGCATCGAGACCTTCTATTTCCAGGACGGTCGCTCCCGCCGCCTGGCGGAGGCGGTGCAGACCCAGATGCTGCGCGTTTCCCCGGGCAGTCCCGACCGTGGTGCCCGGCCGGGGCGTTACTTCGTGATCCGCCGCACGGTGATGCCGTCGGCCCTGGCGGAGATGGGCTTCGTCACCGGCGAACTTGATTCACCGCGCCTGGCGGATCCGGCCTTCCGCCAGCGCATGGCCGTGGCGATCGCCACCGGCCTGCTCAATTATCTGGTGGCCAACCCATGAGCGCCGCGCCCATCGGCATCTTTGATTCCGGTGTCGGCGGCCTCAGCGTTTGGCGGCAGGTGGTGCACCACCTGTCGGGTGAATCGGTGCTCTACCTGGCGGACCAGGCCCATGTGCCCTACGGCAACCGCAGCGCTACCGAGATCCAGGGCCATTGCCTGGCCATTGCCGATCATCTGGTGCAGGCCGGCTGCAAGGCGATCGTGGTGGCCTGCAACACCGCCTCGGCGGTGGCGCTGCAGCCCCTGCGTGAGCGGTTTTCGCAGCTGCCGATCCTGGGGCTCGAGCCGGCGGTGAAGCCGGCGGTGGGTCTCACCCGCAGCGGCGTGGTGGGGGTGATGGCCACCCCGGCCACGTTCCAGGGGGAGCTCTACCGGGCCACCGTGGGCCGCTGCGCCGGTTCGGTGCAGGTGGTGGAGCAGGTGTGCATCGGCCTGGCGGATCTGGTGGAGCGGGGCCAGCTGGAGGGCCCGGACTGCGACGCCACCCTGCGGCGTTTCCTGGAGCCGATGCTGGCCGCCGGTGCCGACACGATCGTGCTGGGCTGCACCCACTACCCGTTTGTGATCGAGGCGATCCGGCGGCTGGTGGGCCCCGGTCTGGCGGTGCTCGACCCCGCCCCCGCGGTGGCCCGTCACCTGGGGGAGGTGCTGCAGCAGCGTGGTCTGGGCATCGAGCCCGGCGCCGCCGCGCCGCTGCACCGCTTCCTCACCAGCGGTGATGCCGCCGCCTTTGATCGGGCCGTGGCCCGGCTGGTGGGGGCCGATTGCCGCAGTCAGCCGCTGCGGTGGTGCCGCAGCCCTGAGGGGGAGGCGGTGCTCGTGCCCGCCTGAGCCGGCGGCCGGAGGCCCGCGCCTCCTAGGATCGCGGCGCCGCAGGGGGACATGGCCACGGTTGCAGAGCTGCTCCAGCCCGTCGAGGCCGACCTTGAGGCTCTGCTCAGTGATCTGCGCAGCCTGATCGGCGCGGGCCATCCGATCCTGCAGGCCGCCGCCGAGCATTTGTTCAGCGCCGGTGGCAAGCGGTTGCGCCCCGGCATTGTGCTGCTGATCTCCCGCGCCCTGGCCGCCGACGGTGAGCTCAGCAGCCGCCACCGGCGCCTGGCGGAGATCACCGAGATGATCCACACCGCCTCGTTGGTGCATGACGACGTCGTGGATGAGGCCTCCACCCGCCGCGGGGTGGACACGGTGCACAGCCGGTTCAACCACCGGGTGGCCGTGCTGGCGGGCGATTTCCTGTTTGCCCAGGCCAGCTGGCACCTGGCCAACCTCGATGACCTCGAGGTGGTGAAGCTGCTCTCGCGCGTGATCATGGATCTGGCCGACGGCGAGGTGCGCCAGGGCCTGTTCCGTTACGACACGGGCCAGAGCTTCGAGACCTACCTCGAGAAGAGCTACTGCAAAACCGCCTCCTTGATCGCCAACAGCGCCCGGGCCGCCGGCGTGTTGAGCGGTTTGCCCGCACCCCAGCTCGACAGCCTCTACCGCTTCGGGCGTCAGCTTGGGCTGGCGTTCCAGGTGGTGGATGACATCCTCGATTTCACCGGCAGCGACCAGCAGCTGGGGAAGCCCGCCGCCAGTGACCTGGCCAGCGGGTATCTCACCGCCCCCGCCCTCTATGCCCTCGAGGAGCGCCCGGCCCTGGCGGGGCTGATTGAGCGTGAGTTCAGCCAGGAGGGGGATCTGGAGCAGGCCCTTGAGCTGGTGCGTGGCAGCACGGCCATCCAACGCTCCCGGGCCCTGGCGGAGGGCTTCGCTAACGAGGCCCGCGAGGCCCTCACCTGGTTGCCCGCCTCCGAGAGCCGCAGTGCCCTGCTGGCCCTGCCCGAATTCGTGCTCAGCCGTCTGTACTGAGGGCCTCAGCCCGCAGGGCTGCGATCACCTGGTGCAGGTCCGTGAGGATGTCGCTCACACCGGGGTAGCTGCGCGCCAGCGTCTCCCCATCCAGGTGATTGGGCGGCAGCACATGCACCCGGCAGCCCGCGGCCCGGGCCGCCGCTACCCCGGCGGGTGAATCTTCAAAGGCCCAGCAGGCGCTTGCTGGCACCCCCAGCCGCTCCGCCGCCAGCAGAAACACATCCGGCTCCGGCTTGCCCCGCTGCAGCTGGGGATCATCCCCATGCACCCGCACGCCGATGCGCTGCAGCCAGGGGTGCGGACGTGCCTTGAGGTCCACGGCCTCCCGGGAGCTGCTGGTGGCCAGGGCCATCGGCAGCCCGAGGGCATGGCAGTGCTCCACCAGCTCCGGGGCCCCGGCCATCGGCGGCGCCTGCACCAGCAACACCTCGGCGATCGGCTGGCGCACCGCCAGCAGCTCCGCAGCGCTGAGGGCTGGACCGCCGCTGGCGGCGATCCAGCCGCGCACCTGGTCGGCGCAGTCGAGCCGGCGGCGACCCCGCAGGGCCATCAGCTCCTCGCCGCTGAGGTCCCGCCCGAAGTGATGGGCGGCCCGTTGCCAGGCCTGGGCATGCAACGGCTCGGTGTCGAGCAGCAGGCCGTCCAGGTCGAACAGGCAGGCAGCGGGCAGAACCATCCCCCCATCTTCCGTCAGCAGCGGCCTGACACTGCGTGACAGCGATTCAGCCCGTGGAGATTCCTCGCTTGAATGGGCGGACGCTGTTCCCGCTCCATGTCCGAGGTCGCCCCCAGCTCCGGCATCGAATCCGTGTTGCAGGAGCAGCGGCTGTTCGAGCCGCCGGCCGCCCTGGCGGCTTCGGCCCGCATCGGTTCCCTGCAGGCCTACCGCGAGCTGGTGGCCCGGGCCGAGGCCGACCCCGACGGCTTCTGGGGGGAGCAGGCCCGCAGCCAGCTCCACTGGTTCGAGCCCTTCCACACGGTGCTCGACTGGAGCACTCCCCCCTTCGCCCGCTGGTTTGAGGGGGGCACCACCAACCTCAGCTTCAACTGCCTGGATCGCCATCTGGATGGCCCCCGGGCGGACAAGACCGCGCTGATCTGGGAGGGGGAGCCCGGAGATGAACGCCGTTTCACCTACCGCCAGCTGCACGCCGAGGTGTGCAAGGCCGCCAATGCCCTCAAGGCCCTGGGGCTCGGCAAGGGCGACCTGGTGGCCCTCTACATGCCGATGGTGCCCGAGGCCGCCATCGCCATGTTGGCCTGCGCCCGCATCGGCGCCCCCCACTCGGTGGTGTTCGGCGGGTTCTCCGCCGACG
>JBEIQU010000058.1:0-8395 GCA_040376355.1 Prochloraceae cyanobacterium
GGATCGTGCAGGTGATGCAGCAGGCTGTTGCTCACCACGGCAGTGAAGCCGCCGGGCAGGGCCGGATCCGGCAGACGGCTGAGCCGGAACACCAACCGCCCGGGCAGATCCAAGGCCCCACGGCTGCGGCGCTGCAGCTCCAGCTGCGCCAGCTCCAGCATGGGGGCAGACCCATCGATCCCAAGCACCTGGGCCTGCGGGTCCAGCCCCGCCAAGCGGAAACTGATGTTGCCGGGGCCGCAGCCCAGGTCGATCACCCGAGGGCCAAGCCCAGCGGGGAACAACTGCCCCAGGCGGGTGATCACCGCCCCATCGCTGGCGTTGAAATCCGCCGCGGCATAGGCGGCCGCCTGGTGGCGACCCTCCATCAACTCCGGCTCGGGAACGCGCTCCATGACAGGGATGCGGCCACCCATCCTGGCGGCACAATCCCAGCCACCGTCAATGGTGGCAACGGCTGCTTGCAGACCCCACCAGTGGCGTTATGGTGCCGAGCACGCCCCGCCGCAAGCCGCCTGTGACCCTGTCTGTTCCTGGAGCCAGCACCACGGTTGCAACCAGCATCACCCCCCCGGTTTCAACCGAGATCAGTTCCGAGCCCAGCGCCCTGAACGGCCCCAGGCCTGACTTCCCCGCCACGGCGCCGGCGGCCAACCCCGTCTTCTACCGCACCTACTCCCGCAAGACCCTCCAGGGCCGTGAGAGCTGGCATCAGGTAGCCGAACGCAACCTGGAGGGCCTGCGCAAGCTGGGCAACCTCAACCCGGAGGAGGTGCAGCTGCTGCGGCGCATGCAGCAGGAACAAAAGGCCCTGCCCTCCGGCCGCTGGCTGTGGATCGGCGGCACCCCCTGGATCGAGCAGCAGCACAACTTCTCGGGCGCCTACAACTGCACCTCCACCAACCTGGTGGATTGGGAAGCCTTCGGTCTGATGATGGACCTGGCGATGATGGGCTGCGGCACCGGCGCCATCATTGAGCCGTACCTGATCGGCCAGCTGCCGGCGGTGCGCAACCAGCTCACCATCACTGGCGTCAGCGACATTGGCGCTACCCCCGCCGGCCAGCGCCAGGACAACACCACCCACAGCATCGAGGGCCAGAGCGTCCACATCAAGGTGGGCGACACCCGCCGCGGTTGGGTGGATAGCTATCAGCTGTTGCTCGATCTCTGCAGCGACGAGCGCTTCGACGCCAGCACCCCCATCGAAATCTCGGTGGACCTCTCCGACGTGCGGCCCGTGGGCGAAACCCTCAAGGGCTTCGGCGGCATGGCCAACCCGGTGAAGTTGAAGGATCTGTACGGCCGCGTGGCCCAGATCCTCAACAAGGCCCAGGGCCGTCAGCTCACCTCCGTGGAGTGCTGTCTGCTGATCGATGAGGCCGCCGTGACGATCGTGGCCGGCAACATCCGCCGCAGCGCCGGCATGCGCCAGTTCGCCGCCGACGACACCGCCGCCTCCAGCGCCAAGGACAACCTCTGGCAGCAGGACAGCGATGGCAATTGGCGCATCGACCCCGAGCGGGACGCGCTGCGCATGGCCAACCACACCCGCGTGTTCCACAGCCGCCCCGACCGCGCCACCGTGCTCGAGGCGGTGACCAAGCAGTTCCAATCCGGTGAAGGGGCCATCCAGTTCGCCCCGGAGGCGATCGCCCGCTCCAACGCCGACCTTCTGCCCACCCCGGAGCTGCGGGCTGAGTTCATCGAGATCTACTGCGACCAGGGCCGTGAGGAGGCGGGGCGCTGGCTCACCACCCATCACCCCGAGATCAGCGCCAAGGAGCTGGAGCACCGCCTCGGCCGCTACGGCCTCAACCCCTGTGGCGAGATCCTCGGTGCCGACTTCCACTGCAACCTGGCGGAAATCCACCTCAACCGCATCGACCCCGATGATTTGGTGTCCCAGGAGGAGGCCTTCACCGCCGGTGGTCTGGCTGTGGCCTGCCTGCTGAACCACCGCTTCGAGGTGGAGCGCTACCGCCAGAGCCGGGCCTGGGATCCGATCGTGGGCGTGAGCTTCACCGGCCTGTTCGACTTCTTCGTGCACGCCTTCGGCACCCCCTGGCTCAAGTGGTGGGAAGCGGGCCGCCCCGACACCGAGGAGGGCCGGAGCTTCAAGGCCAAGGAAGCCGAGTACCTGAGCCGTTGGAAGGAGATCGTCAACAAGGCGGTATGGGACTACTGCGACCGCCAAGGCCTGCGCCGCCCCAACCGCTGCACCACCGTGCAGCCCGCCGGCACCAAGAGCCTGCTCACCGGTGCCTCCCCCGGTTGGCACCCCCCCAAGGCCCAGCGCTTCATCCGCCGCATCACCTTCCGCAAGAACGATCCGGTGGCCCTGGCCTGCATGGACTACGGCTACACGATCGTGCCCTCCCAGAGCGACAAGGATGAACTGGGCCGCCTGCTGGACGATCCGTTTGATCCCCGCTGCACCGAGTGGCTGGTGGAGATCCCCACGGAGGTGAGCTGGGCCAACATCCCCGGCGCCGATGCGGTGGAGATCAACAACTTCTCCGCCATGGCCCAGTTCGACTTCTACATGCAGGTGCAGCAGCACTACACGGCCCACAACACCTCGGCCACCGTGGAGTTCCGCGAGCACGAGATCGAACCGCTAGCCGACGCCATCCACCAGGCGATCGACAACGGCCAGGGCTACATCTCCGCCGCCCTGCTGGCCCGCTTCGATGCCAACGCCACCTTCCCCCGACTGCCGTTCGAGCCCATCGATCAGACCACCTACGAGCAGATGCAGACCGCGGTGGTGGAGCGGCGCCGCACCCACGACTTCTTCGAGGCCCTGCAGCGCTACGACGGTGGTGAACTGATGGAGGCGGGCCCCGCCGGCTGCGACTCCGACAAGTGCCTGCTGCCGCTGGCCAAGCCGGAGAACTGAGGTCGCGATGGCCCTGCGCTCAGCCCTGGCGCTGACGCTGCTGACTGGTCTGACGGGTGGGCTGCTGCAGCTCACCCCCAGACCGGCACAGGCCCAAGCCCAGAACCAGACAGCAACAACAACACCCCCAACGACGGAAGCCGCCCCACCGGATCGGCCTTCGCCGCCAGATCGTCCCTCGCCGGCAGTGGCCTGCCGCCGCAGTGGCCTGGCGGAGCATCCCCTACAGGACAACCAGGGGGCCGCCCTCTTCTATTACGGGCTACCGCTGGAGCTGTTGGATGCGGAGCAACGGGCCTTTCTGGGCAGCCTGTTCAAAGGGGCGGCCGGCTGCACGCTCTCAGCCGGCGCCGCGAGGCTTGGGGGCCAGCCGGGGATGCTGGTCACCCTGGCCTATGCCGATGGGGTGAGCCTGCAGGCCTTCTGCAGGGACAACTCCTTCAAAACCTGCCTGGTCCGCAGCCGCCAGGCCAATGATCCATCCCCCGCCTGGTCAGCCGGGGTTCTGCAGGTGGTCAAGCCCGCCAATGGCGGCACCGCTGCTCCCGCCAACCTGGAGACGGTGGAGATCGAGGTGGTGCGTAGCGACCCCAGGCAGCTCGGCAAGGGGAAGCTCCAGCCCCTGGGCAGCTTCCGCGCCCCAGCTCAGCTGCTGCAGGCTCAGCCCGATGGGCTCTGAGTGAGCAGATCGAGGGCCACCGCCACCTGCTCCAGCAGTTCGCAGCAGCGGTCGTAATGGCGATCCGGAGCCAGGCTCACGGGCAGCGTCTCAATCAAATCGGCTAGCTCGCGGGTCCGCAGGGCCAGCAGGTTGGTGGAGAGCACAGCCATGGTTCCAGCGACCCACGGTCGCTCGCGCTACTCCAACCATGAAAGCCAGTCGCATTCGCGTCGCATGCGACGCGCTAAAAGCCGTTGCTGCCATGGGAAACTGGCGATGGCCCCAAGGGTCGGCCGCTGGAGGGGTGGTCGAGTGGTTGATGGCTCCGGTCTTGAAAACCGGCGAGGCGAAAGCCTCCGTGGGTTCGAATCCCACCCCCTCCGTTTCCCGGCCTCGACTGGCCCGTCGATTCACAATCTCTTAAGGCCGCTGCAACAGCGCTTGAAGCCTGAACAGCAGCGATCGACACATTGAGGCCCAGGCGCTGGCGCTTCGATGGTGCTGCCGAAGCGATATCCATGGCCTACGAACCCGGAACCAGTGAGTGCCGCGTGCTGATCGACAGCAAGGCCCAGCTCGAGCTGATCCTGCTCAACCTGGCCAAGCTGGAGAACACCGAAGCCATCCGCCAGCAACTGGTGGCGGTGTACAACCAACTCGAAGAGCTCCACGATCAACGCCGCCAGCAGCGCGGTTCCGATCGGGCGCCTGCGTTGCTCTAATCAGAGCAGTTGCGCGGTGGCCCCGGTGGTCAGACCCCTCGGAGCCCTGGTGCTGCTGTTGACGGCCTTGGCGATCCCCATCCTGGGGGTCCAACCTCAGGTGATCCGCCTCAAGGCCAACCAATCCATCGACGCGGCGGACGCCCAGCTCAAAGCCCAGGGCTGGCAGCCAGCCGGCGATCCCGGCCTGCAGCCGTTCGAACGGGAGCTGTCGGGCAATCGCCTGACCAGCCTCAGCGGTTGTTCCGGCACGGGCGCCGGCTTCTGCCGCTACGACTACCGACGGGGTCGCCAACGGTTGGAGGTGATCACCGTGGCCGGCCCCGACGGCTCCGGGTTGGTGCAGCGCTGGAGTGAGACCCCTAACTTGGCGCGATGACCATCCACCCTGATGCTCTTCGATAACGACAAACGGCCGGCCTGGCTGAACTGGCTGTTCCTGGGGATCTTCCTCTGGAGCTCCTGGCAACTGGCTGGAATGTGGTTCAGCCAATTGCACGGCGGCTGACTCTGTGGGCGTCGATCGGGCCGCAGGCCCGGGGGCATCAACGGCGCTTGGCGGGGCGGGCCGGCGGCTTGGGGGGTGCAGGATCCAACACAGCGCGCACCAGACGCACCAGGCCCGCCACCAGCAGCAACAGCGCCAACAGAGCCAACGCCACCAGCAGCAGCACGCCCAACAGCTGCAGCACCCCGGCCAGCAGCTGCGAAAGCCCGCCGATCAGGTGTCCGAGGGCCGTGCTCAGCAGCAGCAGGCTGTCGAGATCGACCAGCTCGGGCAACTGCAGCAACAGCACCAACAGACCGATGCCCCCTGCCATCAACAACAGGGCCTCGAGGATCTTGCGCGACCGGGGGGGCTGACGGCGGCGGCGGAACACCGTGCGCTCGCCGGGCACGCTGGGGCCTCCACGACCACCAGAACGACCACCACCGCGGCCACCGCCCACCACCTTCAGTCGGTCGCGCCGGCTCATGGCTCCAAGCGGTAGCCGGCGCCGTTCATCCAGCGTTCGAACTCCACCAACACCAGCTCGTTTGGGCAGTCCACCAGGCTGAGGTCACCGACGCTGCAGTCACCCTGGCCGCCGTGATGGAGCGACAAATGGAAGTCGCCGCCGCTCAGGCCGCACACCTCCGGATCACTGCGAACCACCACATCCAGGCAGGCCCCCAGGCGAATCACACGACGGCGTAACTCAGACCAGGTCAAGGGGCTCATGGCGTCGACGCCAGTGTGGAGGGGATGACGCGCGCGTCAACCTCAGCGCTGCGGCGAGGAGACGGCGGTGGGATTGGCGGCTGGGGAGGAGGCGGGTTTGTGCAGGGGCAGCAGGGCGCTGACCACCGCCGACAGCACCAGCACCCCCACCCCCACCAGTGGCGCAGCAACGCGCTGGGCTAGGGGTTGGCGGTGGCGCAGCTCACGGCGACGCAGGGGCTGCAGGGGGGGCTGCTCAAACGGCAGGGCGATGCGGGGATCCAGCCGCAACTGATCGAGGCAGCGCACCAGATCCGCCAGTTCCGCGTCATCCAGCAGCAGGGTGAGGGGCGCGGTATCGGGCTGGCTGCTGCGCAGTTCCAGCTGATGGCGGCCCGACTGCGGACAGATCGCCACCGGGTCGGTGTCAGCGCCGCAGGTGCGGGGCACCCCGCTCAGCAGCTGACGGGCATACGGCAGCACCGCCGCCACCATCGCCTGCAGATGCTCACGCTTGCCCTCCAGCTCGGTGTGGCCCGCCAGATCCAGGCTGAAGCCCGTGAGGATGCCGATGGTCTGCTCGTTCTGGCCAGCGGACAGGTCCGGCAACCCCTCCACCTGCAGGCGGCAGCTCGTCTGTTCGTAGCGGTTGGTGAGTTTCATCCCGGGTTCCGGCTCAAATCCAGCTCAAATCCAGCTCAGACCACAGGGTCCATCAGGGAGGCCTTCAGCCGTTCAAAACCGCCGGGGCCGGCGCTGAAGGCCATGGCCTGGATCAGTTCCCGGCTGAGGCTGGGGCCCTGCTCGGGATCCAGTAGCCGCTGGACACCGCCCCGGCGCAAGTTGAAACGCTCCCGCAACAGCTCCCCGAGACGGCTCTCGAACAACTGCCAGCGCTGGGCGCTTAGCTGGGGCGGCTCGGCCGCAGACAGCAGGCTGCGCAGCATCGGATAGAGCCGATCCGACAGGGCATTGAGGATGCGGATCAGGGCGTCGGTCTCCGCCGGGGTGGGGAGATCGCGGCGGGTGGTGCGCCGCAACGGGTTGCTGCAGCGGCGTTTCCACAGCTCCACCCGATTGGGGAGCAGGTCAGTGAACCCCATCTCCTCGCTGAGCCACACCATGGCCTCTCCACCATTGAGATCGAGGGCTTCGGCGCAGAGCAGCATCAGGTCAAGGCGCTCGATCCCCCGCCTGGGCAGGGGGCGCTGGGGGTGCGATGGGGCATCGGCCATGGCTGCGATACTGCCAGCTGTGGCGCCTATCCGTCGACCATGCCCGCCATCGATCTGCGCCAGCACGTGCGGGACATCCCCGACTTTCCCAAGCCTGGGATCCTGTTCCGGGACATCACACCGCTGATGCGCAGTCCCTCCGCCTGGCAGGAGGTGATGCGGCAAATGGGGGCTGTGTGCGAGCGACTGCAGCCGGATCTGATCGTGGGGATCGAATCGCGGGGCTTCATCGTGGGCACCGCCCTGGCCACCGCCCAGGGCATTGGCTTCAGCCCGGTGCGCAAACCGGGCAAGCTGCCCGGCACGGTGATTGGCGTGGACTACAGCCTCGAATACGGCAGCGACCGGCTCGAGATCCTTCCCGATGGCTTCGAGCAACGGCCGCGGGTGTTGATCGTCGATGACCTGCTGGCCACCGGCGGCACCGCCGCCGCCTGCTCCGAGCTGGTGGCGGCGGTGGGCGGCGAGCTCTGCGGCTTCGCCTTCATCGTGGAACTGGCGGATCTGGCCGGCAAAGCAAAGCTGCCCAGCAGCGTGCCCGTGGACTCCCTGATCGTTTACTGAGACGACTCCTGCAGGGCCTGCCAGGTCCAGAGTTGATCGAGCTGCTCCACGCTGATCAGCCCGTAACGCCACAGCACCGCCGGCAGGGGTGCCTGCTCCAGCTGGGATTGCTTCAGCCCCAGCTCAAGGGCGTTGTCACTCAGGCCCAGGTCCTGGCGCAAATAGCGCAGCAGCGGTTCCGCCGGGGGCGGCTGGGGCGAGCTGGTGATCACCATCGAAGCGCTGACCGGCAGACCCACCGGGATCACCCATGCTGATCAGCGCGGCAGCAGACCGCAAGGCCCCAGGGTCATGGCCCCGAGGCTGAAGCGCCGCAGCATGGGAGAGCGGGCCAGGGCCGCCAGGGCGAGCCGGCGAAGCGGCAGCAGCAGCGGGTTGCGGTTGGAGAACAGTCGCACCAGGGCGTCGGTGGCCAGCAGCACCATCACGATGTCGAACCCCCGGCGACGGGCGTAGCGCCGCGGCAAGCGGCGGGCGGCCAGGCGACCCGCCACCACCCGCTGGGCCAACTGATGCAGGGCCTGCACATCGCGCCAGCAGAGATTCAGCCCCTGCCCCCCCACCGGATGGGAGCGGTGGGCCGTCTCCCCCACCAGCACCACCGGACCGCGATGCAGGGGCCAGGCCAACTCCAGAGCCAACGGGAAGGCGCGGGGCTGGTCCAGCAGCACCTCCGGTTGCAGGGTTTCCGGTAGGGCGGTGGTCAAGGCCTCCAGAAAAGCCACCGGCTCCAGCTGCTCCAGGCGCCGCAGCTCCGCCAACGGAGCGCTCCAAACCAGCTGAAAGGATTGACCACCCAGGGGCAACACCGCAAACGGGCCCTGGGGACGAAACAACTCCCAGGCTTGATCCGGAGCGGAGCCCCGCAGACCCACCTGCACCGTCAGGCAACCCTGGCGATAGGGGCGGCTCCAGTGGCGCAGGCCGGCGGCCTGGCGGCAGGGGGAGCGGTGCCCATCGGCCGCCACCACCAGGTCCATGCCAGACCGGCGCAAGGCCGCATCCCCCAGCTGCAGGGCGACGGCAGGCTGCTGGTGCAGGGCCTGCAGCAGCACCTGCATCAACGGTTGGTGCTGCAGGATCCAACCCACCGCGGGGTCCGTATCGCGA
>JBEIQU010000077.1:0-7342 GCA_040376355.1 Prochloraceae cyanobacterium
GGAGCCGCTGACGCCGGAGAGGGTGCCGGCGGTCTGCACCACCAGATCGCCGTCGTTGAGCACCCCCATTTCCCGGGCCATGCCCCTGGCCAGGCTGAAGGTGCTGGTGGAGGAGGTCTGCTCTTCAATCAGCAGTGGGCTGACGCCCCAGCACAACTGCAGGCGCCGGGCCACGGGCACCTCGCTGGTGATCGCCAGGATTGGGGTGCTGGGTCGGAACTTGCTGACGTTGCGGGCGGTCGCCCCACCCTTGGTGAGCGTAAGGATGGCGGAGGCCTCCAACTGACGGGCGATCGCGCTCACTGCCTGGCTGATGGCATTGGGAATGGTGGAGGCCAGTTGGCTCTCATCACCGCGGCGCGGGTAATCCCGTTCAATCCGTCGGGCGATCTGGCTCATGGTGGCCACCGCCTCCACGGGGAAATCCCCCACGGCGCTCTCGTTGGAGAGCATCACCGCATCGGTGCCATCGAGGATGGCGTTGGCCACATCGCTCACCTCAGCGCGGGTGGGCCGCGGGCAACTCACCATGGAGTCGAGCATCTGCGTGGCGGTGATCACGGGGATCCCCAGGCCATTGCACTTGCGGATCAGTTCCTTCTGCAGCAGCGGCACCTCTTCGGCGGGCATCTCCACGCCGAGGTCACCGCGGGCCACCATCACCCCGTCACACAGGGGCAGGATCGCGTCGATCTGATCAATTGCCTCGAACTTCTCGATCTTGGCCACCACCGGGGTGCTGAACCCGTGGCTGGCAATCAGCTGCTTGATCTCCTGCATATCGGAGGGGTTGCGCACGAAGCTCAGCGCCACCCAGTCGACGCCCTGCTGCAGGCCAAAGGCCAGGTCGGTGCGGTCCTTGTCGGTGAGGGCCCGGATCGAGAGCTGCACGTCCGGGAAGTTGACGCCCTTGTTGTTGGAGAGCACGCCCCCCACGGTCACAGTGCAGTAGAGGGTCTGATCCGACCGGTCCACACGGTCGGCCACCATCTCAACGCGGCCGTCATCCAGCAGGATGCGGCTGCCGGGCACCACTTCCTCCGCCAGCTTGTCGTAGGTGACGGTGGCGATCTCCTGGGTGCAGGCCACATCCCGGGAGGTGAGGGTGAACGCATCCCCCTTGCCCAGGGTGATTGGGCCGTCCTTGAAGCGGCCGAGGCGGATCTTGGGGCCCTGCAGATCCTGGAGAATGCCGACGTGAACCCCCAGCTGATGGGCTACCTGGCGGATGGTGGCGATGCGGGCGGCGTGCTCGCTGTGGTCGCCGTGGGAGAAGTTGAGCCGGAAGGTGGTGGCGCCCGCCTCGATCAGGCGCCGCAGCTGCTCAGGGGATTCGGTGGCAGGGCCGATGGTGGCCACGATCTTGGTGCGACGCGTGAGATCGGGCAGGGCCATTCGGCAAGGCCATAGGTCGATGGACACTATCATCGGGGCCCGCCAACGTAGCTGTCGCAATGGATCTCAACGCCTATCAGCAGGGAGCACGGCAGACCGCCCGCTATCCCGACGTGGGGGCCAACCCGATCTATCCCACCCTCGGGCTCTGCGGCGAGGCCGGCGAGGTGGCCGACAAGGTGAAGAAGGTGCTGCGGGATCAGAACGGCTGCTTTAGCGATGCGGTGAAGCAATCCCTGTTGCTGGAGTTGGGGGATGTGCTCTGGTACGTGGCCCAATTGGCTAGTGAATTGGGGTTTGAGCTCGATCAGGTCGCCGAGGCCAACCTGGAGAAATTGGCCAGCCGCGCCGCCCGTAACGTGATCTCCGGCAGCGGCGACCACCGCTGACTGTCCGTTGCCAGCCCCGCATGCGTGCCCTGCAAGTTCATCTCCTGGCCGCGCTGTTCTGTCTGTTTGGCCTGGTGTGGCCCGCCGTTCCACCGGCCCTGGCTGCCGCGGACCTCACGGTGTCGCAGGTGAGCCTGGAGCCCTGCCCCAGTGCGGACATCGGTGCCCAGCCGCAGTTGCGACGCCCCAGTGGTGCCAGCTGTTATGTGCTCCGGGGCACCGTGACCAATCCCGGCCGCAAGCCGGTGGTGGACACCGATGTCTTCGCCCAGATCCTCGACGCCAGCGGCGAGCCCGTGCTGCAGAACCGTTCGCGCGTGGGATCCATCGGTGATGTGCCACCCGGAGATTCGAGTTTTGCCCTGCGGCTGGCGGTACCGGCGGGCACCCCTGGCCCGTTCAGCTTCACCAATGTGAAGGCCCGGGGGTTCAAGGCTCCGGTGCGCACCCGTGCCGGGGCCTACGACGACTTGCTGCCCTTGGAGCAGGACGTGGCGTCCTGAGCCCGGTTCGCCCCTGGGCTTAGTAGGCCGCGTAGAAAAACACCCGGCTCTGCTCCAGCAGCGTCTGGATCAACTGCAGCGCCAGAAAGGCCACGATCGCGGAGAGGTCGAGGCCCCCCAGGGGGGGGATCAGGCCCCGGAACACGTTGAGATAGGGGTCGGTGACGGCACTCACCGTGGAGAGCACCGGATTGCCCCAGTCGAGATTCGGGAACCAGGTGAGCAGAACCCGCACCAGCAGCACCAGGGTGTAGATCGACAGGGTCTGGGCGAGAACCCCGATCAGATCGCCGAGCACAGGAGCCATGGATGCCGTGTTGGGTGAAAAACGGTGTTGACCTGTCGGGACTTTAGGCAGCCCGATTCAGGCGGCTTGGGCGTCCGCCGTTGGTTGGGTTGGGTCAGGTTGCGCGGATTGCTCAGCCTGCACCTGCGCGCCGCGGGCCTGGCGGCGGGGCACCAGGTCGTCGGTTTTCACCTGGAAGGTGCGGTGGAATTTCTCGCTCAGGGTGAGCCAGAAGGAGCGCCCCTCGCTCTGGCGTTTGCGCTCGATAAAGCTCTGGGCCAGCAATTCTTTGATGTGGTCGTAGGCACTGGAACCGCGCAGGTCCACCAGTTCCGACTGCAGGATCCGCTTCTTGAGGGCAATGGTGGCGAGGGTGCGCAGGGCGGCGGTGGACAGATCGACCGGCAGAAGGTTCTGCACCAGATCACCCAGGCCATCCCGCAGCTGCAGGCTGTAGCGCTGCCCCTCCTGACGCACCTCCAGGGCGGTGTCGCGGTGGGCGTAGTCGGCCATCAGGGTGATCAACCCCAGCTCCGCCTGGTCGCGACTAACGGCGGCGATCTCAGCCAGTTCCCCCAGGGTGAGTGCACGCCCCTTCAGGTAGAGGATCGCCTCCAGCCGGGCGGGCAGGGACAGCAACTCGCGCTGCTCAAGCAACGGTTCCAGCGTGGGTTCCGGGGTTTCGCGATCCATGGCACCCCCCGTCACAGCGGCAAGTTATCCCACTCCAACCGCTCCGGCCAGTTCCCCCAGGAACAGCCGGTAGGCGGGGTTCTCGGTTTCATCCACGTATTGGTAGCCAAGGCCCTGCAGGAAGGCCTGCCAGTCGTTCATCTCTTGGGGCGGTACCTGCACCCCCACCACAATCCGCCCCACGTCGGCGCCGTGGTTGCGGTAGTGGAAGATGCTGATATTCCAGTTGGGATGGAGGCTGGTGAGAAAGCGCATCAGCGCCCCTGGCCGCTCTGGAAACTCAAACCGGTAGAGCAGTTCACGGCCCTGACCGGCCGCTTCACCGGCAGCGGCCGGTAGGCGTCCACCCACCATGTGACGCAGATGCAGCTTGGAGAGCTCATCGTTGGAGAGATCAAGGCAGGGGAAGCCCGCCTGCTGCAGGTCGTGGATCAGGTTCTGTTCATCGCTGCTGCCGCTGGTCTGCACCCCCACGAAGATGTGGGCGCGGCCGGGATCCGCCAACCGATAACTGAATTCGGTGAGGTTGCGTTCCCCCAGCAGCGTGCAGAACGCGCGCAGACTCCCTGCCCGCTCGGGGATTTCCACCGCCAGCATCGCTTCGCGGTCTTCGCTGATCTCCGTGCGCTCCGCCACGAAGCGCAGACGATCGAAGTTCATGTTGGCGCCACAGGCCACCGCCACCAGGGTCTGGCCATGGCGGCCGCGTCGGGCCACATCGGCCTTCATGCCGGCCACCGCCAGCGCCCCCGCAGGCTCGAGGATCGAACGGGTGTCCTCGAAAACGTCCTTGATGGCGGCACAGATGGCATCGGTGTCCACGGTGACCATCGCGTCCACATGGCGGCGTGCCAGCTCGAAGGTCTGGATCCCCACCTCCCGTACGGCGACGCCGTCGGCGAACAGGCCCACCTGCTCCAGCTTCACCCGTTCCCCCAGCGCTAGGGAGCGCGTCATGGCATCGGCATCCACGGGTTCGACGCCAATCACCTCCACCTCCGGCCAGAGGCTTTTCACATAGGCGGCGATGCCGGCAATCAAGCCCCCTCCCCCCACCGCCACATAAATGGCATCCGGGGGATCGGAGCACTGGCGCAGGATTTCCAGGGCGATCGTTCCCTGCCCGGCGATCACATCGGGGTCGTCGAAGGGATGGATGAACGTCAGCCCGCGCTGTTCGGCCAGGCGCAGGGCCTCCGCACAGGCGGCGTCATAGGTGTCGCCAAACAACACCACCTCGGCCCCACGGTTGGCCACGGCCCGCACCTTCATCTCCGGTGTGGTCACCGGCATCACGATCACGGCCCGGCAGCCGAGCTTCTGGGCCCCCAGGGCCACCCCCTGGGCATGGTTGCCAGCGCTGGCGGCGATCACACCCCGCTCCAGCTCCGCCGGGCTGAGACCCGCCATTTTGTTGTAGGCCCCGCGCAGCTTGAAGCTGAACACCGGCTGCAGGTCTTCCCGCTTCAGCAGCACGGTGTTCCCCAGCCGCCGCGACAGGTTGGGGGCCGTGTCCAACGGCGATTCGATCGCCACGTCGTAGACGCGGGCGCGCAAAATCCGTTGCAGCATCTCCTGATCCGTCGGCCAGGGCTCCCCCTGGTGGCTGGCGGCGGTTGTGCTCATGGCCCTGCGGTGATCCCTTCAGTGTGCCAACTGCTGGATGCGTCCCCAGAACGTCTGTGCTGAACCGACACTCCACCGGTGGCAGCGCGTAGGCTCAACCAGGTTCAAGGCCTCTGGCATGCATCTCAGCGAGCTGACGCATCCGAATCAGCTGCACGGCCTGAGCACCGCCGAGCTTGAGGGCATTGCCCGCCAGATCCGCGAACGCCACCTGGAGGTGGTGAGCACCAGCGGCGGCCACTTGGGTCCAGGCCTGGGCGTCGTCGAGCTGACGCTTGCCCTCTACCAAACCCTTGACCTCGACCACGATCGGGTGGTCTGGGATGTGGGCCATCAGGCCTACCCCCACAAATTGATCACTGGCCGCTACAACGACTTCCACACCCTGCGCCAGCAGAACGGGGTGGCGGGTTACCTGAAGCGCTGCGAGAGCCGCTTCGACCATTTCGGCGCCGGCCACGCCAGCACCTCCATCTCAGCGGCCCTGGGCATGGCCCTGGCCCGCGATCAGCGCGGTGAAGCCTTTAAGTGCGTGGCCGTGATCGGCGACGGCTCGCTCACCGGTGGCATGGCCCTGGAGGCCATCAACCACGCCGGCCACCTGCCCAAGACCCGCCTGTTGGTGGTGCTGAACGACAACGACATGTCGATCAGTCCGCCGGTGGGGGCCCTCTCCACCCATCTCAACCGCATGCGGCACAGCAAGCCGCTGCAGTTTCTGCAGGACAACGCCGAGGAGGCGATTAAGCATCTGCCGTTCATGCACGGCGAGCTCCCCACGGAGCTCAAGAACCTCAAGGAGAGCATGAAGCGCCTGGCGGTGCCAAAGCTGGGCGCCGTGTTCGAGGAACTGGGCTTCACCTACATGGGTCCGGTGGATGGCCATGACATCGCCGGCATGGTCAAGGTGTTCCAGCAGGCCCATGAGCATGAGGGGCCGGTGCTGGTGCATGTGGCCACCACCAAGGGCAAGGGCTATGCCTATGCCGAGGAAGACCAGGTGGGTTACCACGCCCAGAGCGCCTTCGACCTGGCCACCGGCAAGGCTTATCCCTCCAGCAAGCCCAAACCCCCCAGCTACAGCAAGGTGTTCGGGCAGACCCTGATCAAGATCTGCGAACAGGATCCGCGGGTGGTGGGCATCACCGCCGCCATGGCTACCGGCACCGGCCTCGATTTGCTGGAGAAGGCCCGGCCCCACCAATACTTCGATGTGGGCATCGCCGAGCAACACGCGGTGACCATGGCTGCCGGCATGGCCTGTGAGGGCCTGCGGCCCGTCTGCGCGATTTACAGCACCTTCCTGCAGCGGGCCTACGACCAACTCATCCACGACGTGGGCATTCAGAACCTGCCGGTCACCTTCGTGATGGACCGGGCTGGGATTGTTGGGGCCGATGGCCCCACCCATCAGGGCCAGTACGACATCAGCTACCTGCGCTGTGTGCCCAACTTCACGGTGATGGCCCCCAAGGACGAGGCGGAGCTGCAACGGATGCTGATCACCTGCCTGCAGCACGACGGCCCCACCGCCCTGCGCATCCCCCGCGGCGAAGGGGAGGGAGCTCCCCTGGTGGAGGAGGGCTGGCAGCCCCTGGAGATCGGCCGGGGCGAGCTGTTGGCCGATGGCGACGACCTGTTGATCGTGGCCTACGGCGCCATGGTGGCTCCCGCCATGGCCACGGCTGGGCTGCTGCAGGAGCAGGGTGTACGGGCCGCCGTGATCAATGCCCGGTTCCTGCGTCCGCTCGATGAGGCCCTGATCCTGCCCATGGCCCGCCGCATTGGCCGCGTGGTGACCATGGAGGAGGGCTGCCTGGCGGGGGGCTTTGGGGCAGCGGTGGTGGAAACCCTCAACGACCACGATGTGCTGGTGCCCGTTCACCGCATCGGTATCCCCGATGTGCTCGTGGACCACGCCAGTCCGGATCAGAGCAAGCAGGCCCTGGGGCTCACCCCGGCTCACATGGCCGACGGGATCCTCCAGCGCTTCACCAGCCTGCGCCGCCAACCGGTGGGTGTCTGACCCCCAGGTTCTGATCGTTGGTGCGGGCCCCTCTGGGGCTGATCTGGCCTACCGGCTGGCTGTCGCTGGCGTGGAGGTGCTGCTGGTGGATCGGCTGACGGATCTGCGTCAGGCCGCCTTCAGCAGCGCCGCCGTGCCGTGGTCTGCCGTGGAGGAACACCAGTGGCCGGACTCCGTGATCGCAGCCCGCTGGAGCGGTTGGCAGCTGCTGGGCCCTGGCGGGCAGCAGGGCCAGTGGCAGGCCCCGCAACCCCTGGGCGCGGTGCTGGATTTCGGCGCGTTGCGGAGCTGGATGGCTCGCCGCGCCGAGGCGGCCGGTGCGCGGCTTGCCCTGGGTTGGCGTGCGGACTCCTGGCGGCCCCATGGCGATGGTGCCCTGGTGCATTTGCGTGGGCCGGGGGGCGAGCGCCGTGATGTTCAGGCC
>JBEIQU010000078.1:0-7239 GCA_040376355.1 Prochloraceae cyanobacterium
GCCATCAGCCGCATCTATGCCGGAGCGCCCCAACGGCTGATCAAACGCCTCTGGCAAACCCTGGTGCCGATCGGGCTGTACCTGCTGAGCGTGGCCATCGACGGGCTCACCCGGCGCCTCAACGACCCCGACCATGCCCGGGCCCGCGCCAAGGAGGCGGCGGACCTGGTGGCCTCCCTCGGCCCGGCCTTCATCAAGGCGGGTCAGGCCCTCTCCACCCGGCCCGACATCATTCCGCCCCTGCTGCTGGAGGAGCTGTCCCAGCTGCAGGACCAACTGCCCGGCTTCGAATCAGCCCTGGCGATGGCCTGCATCGAGGAAGACCTGGGGGCCCCCATTCACACGGTCTACGCGGAACTGGAGCTCGAGCCCATCTCCGCCGCCTCCCTCGGCCAGGTCCATCGGGGCGTGTTGCTCAGCGGCGAGAAGGTGGCCGTGAAGGTGCAGCGACCGGGGTTGCGCGAGCAGATCACGCTCGACCTCTACATCGTGCGCAACATCGCCGCCTGGCTCAACCGCAACGTTGGGCTGATCCGCTCCGACCTGGTGGCCCTGATCGATGAGCTGGGCAAGCGGGTATTCGAGGAGATGGATTACTGCAATGAAGCCACCAACGCCGAAACCTTCGCCGCCCTGCACGCCCACAACCCCCGCATCGCCGTGCCGCGCATCTACCGGGAGGCCACGGCCCGGCGGGTGCTCACCATGGAATGGATCGATGGGGTGAAGCTCACCAACCTCGAAGCGGTTCGGGAGCTGGGCATCGACCCCGACGACATGGTGTCCGTGGGGGTGAACTGCTCCTTGCAACAGCTGCTGGAGCACGGCTTCTTCCATGCCGACCCGCACCCCGGCAACCTGCTGGCCCTCAAGGATGGGCGGCTCGCCTACCTCGACTTCGGGATGATGAGCACGGTGAGCCGCGAGAGCCGCACCGGCCTGATCCAGGCGGTGGTGCACTTGGTGAACCGCAATTTCAAGAAACTCTCCGGCGACTTCGTGAGCCTGGGCTTTTTGGCGGAGGACGTGAACCTCGAGCCGATCGTGCCGGCCTTCGAGCAGGTGTTCGGCCAGGCCCTGGAAATGGGGGTAAGCCGTATGGACTTCAAGGCCGTCACCGATGACCTCAGCGGCGTGATGTATCGCTTCCCCTTCCGGGTGCCGCCCTACTACGCCCTGATCATCCGCTCGCTGGTGACCCTCGAAGGCATCGCCCTGAGCGTGGATCCCAACTTCAAAATCTTGGGGGCCGCCTACCCCTACTTCGCGCGCCGCCTGATGGAGGACCCCGATCCCCAACTGCGCAACAGCCTGCGGGAAATGCTGTTCGACGGGGAGATCTTCCGCTGGCAACGGCTCGACAACCTGATCACCAGCGCCGCCAGCGGCAGTCAATTGGATCTGGAGGGTCTGCTGGATCAGGTGCTGGATTTTCTGTTCTCCCCCAACGCCGGCCTGTTGCGCCAACAACTGGTGGACGCAGCCGTGGATCAGATGGATGCCCTGGGCTGGCAGACCGCCCTGGCCCTCAGCCGCCGCCTGCCCGCGCCGCTGCTTCCCCCGGGGCTGCGCAGCCGGCAGGACCCGGTCGCCAGCGGCGAAGCGGAGGCCGCCACGGTGCTCTCCCTAGAGCCCATCGCGAGGCTGGTCACGATCCTGCGCCAACTGCCGGGATTTGAACCGCAGCTGCTGCTCAAACGAATCCCGCGGCTGCTGCAGGAAACCGAACTGCGCCGCATGGGGGCCGATCTGGCCAAGGGCCTGGCGGAACGCAGCGTGGTGCGACTGCTGCGGGATGTGCTGGTGGGCGCAGGCAGCACCCAGCAACCGGCCTAGGGTCAGGCCCACTCTCACCTCCCACCATGGCCCTCCGCCACCGGCAAGGACGTCGCCAACGGCTGGCCGCCATCGCCCTGGGGGCCGCACTCACAGCGGGACTGCCCGGCCTGGCCCTGTTGCCCCAGAGCAGCCAAGCGGCGGAGAACGTGGTGTTTGTCAGCGGCGCCTTCCGCCGCTCGATCAGCGTGGCCGATCTGGTGTTTCTGGCCGAAACCGGCCAGGCCCGGGGCCTGATGGCGGATGTGCTGGCCGTTGCCAAACAAAACCCTGCCGAGATCGGAAAACTCCTCAAAGCGGAACTGGCCATTCCGCTGGTGCTCACCAGCCGGCTGCTGAACACGCGGCTCGGGGAGGCGGTGCTGGCGCGAGTGTCCCAGATCCTCTATCCCCTCTACGCCAAACAGGTGGGCATCCAGGCCCTGCGCGCCGGCATCCTCAATGCCCTGGCCAAGGGCGATGGCCGGATCAGCGCCGTGAGCTTCCTGCTGGCCTACCCCGTGGGGGAGATGGAAGTGAGCATCCCGGCCCTACTGGCGGTGATGCAAAAGGCCAAATCGATCAGCCAGCTGGTGCAGTTCTTCACCGACTCGCCCCTCGATGGCCTGCGGGGCGACCACACCCCGGGCAAGGTCAAGCCCTCCGGTGAAGCGAAACCCGCCCCGTAGATTCGGTCTCAAGAGCAAAACCCGCGCCCGTGCCCCTGCTGCCCTTCAGACGCCGCCCGGCCATGCAGGACTGGCCGGGACTGATCGAGGGGTACCGGAAGTGGTTGCCGGTGAGCGCCAAAACACCCGTGATCACCCTGCGGGAAGGGGCCACACCGCTGATCCCCGCCCCCGTGATCGCCGAGCGCATCGGCAAGGGCGTGAAGGTGTTCCTCAAGTACGACGGCCTCAACCCCACCGGTTCGTTTAAGGACCGGGGCATGACCATGGCCATCTCCAAGGCCAAGGAAGCGGGCTCGGAGGCGGTGATCTGCGCCAGCACAGGCAACACCTCAGCGGCCGCCGCCGCCTACGCCCGCCGGGGCGGGATGCGGGCCTTCGTGCTGATCCCCGATGGCTATGTGGCCCAGGGCAAGCTCGCCCAGGCCCTGCTGTATGGCGCTGAAGTGCTGGCGGTGAAGGGCAACTTCGACCGCGCCCTGGCGATCGTGCAGGAGGTGGCCAACCAGTACCCGATCACCCTGGTGAACTCGGTGAACCCCTACCGCCTGCAGGGTCAGAAAACCGCCGCCTTTGAGGTGGTGGATGCCCTGGGGGAGGCGCCGGATTGGCTCTGCATTCCCGTGGGCAACGCCGGCAACATCACCGCCTACTGGATGGGGTTCAACGAGTACAAGCGCGCCGGCCACAGCCGCCGCCTACCGCGAATGATGGGCTTCCAGGCGGCCGGATCGGCCCCCCTGGTGCTGGGCCACACGGTGGAGCAACCCGACACCATCGCCACCGCCATCCGCATCGGCAACCCGGTGAACCGCGACAACGCCCTCAAGGTGCGGGCAGAGAGCAACGGCGACTTCATGGCCGTCACCGACGCCGAAATCATCGAGGCTTACAAGTTGCTGGGCAGCGGCGAAGGGGTGTTCTGCGAACCCGCCAGTGCCGCCTCGGTGGCGGGCCTGATCAAGCGCCGTGAGGAGGTGCCCGCCGGCGCCACCGTGGTCTGCGTGCTCACCGGCAATGGCCTGAAGGACCCGACCACCGCCATTGAGCACAACGACTCCAAGTTCCACACCGGCCTGGAACCCGACACCCAGACCGTGGCGCGGGTCCTGGGCTTCTAAAGCCAGGACCCCGCACAACCACCCACACAACCGTCTGCTGACAGGCAGCGGAAAACCGGGGGTCACCGCCGCGGAAAACACCCATGGATGGAAGCCCCGAAGGCTCCATGGATTTCCCCAGACCCGGGATTGCGTGGAAAACGCCAAGGCCGGCCGAAGTCCACAGCTGCAATCCCCAGCACTGGGGAAATCAAAACCCAGGCTCTGCAGGGGGTCTGGAAGCTTTTGCTGGGTTTCCCCAGGCCCTATGACTACGGATTGGGTTTTGTTCTTTTAAAAATCAAATCCTTCTAGTCACCGTTGGGGGGAATGCCGGGGAAACCGCTCGGGCAGCCCGTTGCGCTTCCAGCCGGCTTGTGGAAGCGTGGGGGGCCATTCCGCCAAGCCATGAAGCTGGTCTGCTCCCAGGCCGAACTCAATGCCAGCCTCCAGCTGGTGAGCCGGGCCGTGGCGAGCCGTCCCACCCATCCGGTGCTGGCCAATGTGCTGCTCACCGCCGATGCCGGCACCGGACGCCTCAGCCTCACCGGTTTTGACCTGAGCTTGGGGATCCAGACCAGCCTGCCCGCCTCGGTGCAGACCAGCGGCGCTATCACGCTGCCCGCCCGTTTGTTCGGGGAGATCGTGGCCCGGATGCCCGCCGACAGCCCGATCGGGCTCACCTGCGAAGAGGGCGCCGAGCAGGTGGAACTCACCAGTGCCTCCGGCAGCTATCAGATGCGTGGCATGCCCGCGGATGACTTCCCGGAACTGCCCCTGGCCCAGGTGGCCACGCCAATCCGGTTGGATCCCGAAGCCCTGATCAAGGGGTTACGCGCCACCCTGTTCGCCAGCAGTGGCGATGAGGCCAAGCAGCTGCTCACCGGCGTGCACCTGGGCCTCGATGCCGAGGGGCTGGAGTGTGCTGCCACCGATGGCCATCGCTTGGCGGTGCTGCGGTTGCAAAACGGCGCTGAGCCGGCTGAGGCCGGTGCCGCTGCCGATCAACTCGATGTCACGGTGCCAGCCCGTTCCCTGCGTGAGTTGGAGCGTCTGCTCTCGAGCCGTGGCGCCGCCGATCCGGTGAGCCTGTTCTGCGATCGCGGCCAAGTGGTGTTCCAGTGGGCCGACCAGGTGCTCACCAGCCGCAGCCTCGATGGCACGTATCCCAATTACCGCCAACTGATCCCCGAGAGCTTTGCCCGCAGCCTGAAACTCGATCGCAAGGGCCTGGTGGCAGCCCTGGAGCGGGTGGCGGTGCTGGCGGACCAGCACAACAACGTGGTCAAGATCAGCAGCGATCCGGTGGCCGGCCAGTTGGCCATCAGTGCCGATGCCCAAGATGTGGGCAGTGGCTCTGAAGCCCTCGCCGCCGAGGTGAACGGTGAGGCCATTCAGATCGCCTTTAACGTGCGTTATGTGCTGGATGGCCTGAAGGCCATGGGTTCCGAGCGCGTTGAGTTGCGTTGCAACGCCCCCACCACGCCCGTGGTGCTCTCGCCGGTGGATGAACCCGCCTTCACCTACCTGGTGATGCCGGTTCAGATCCGCCAGTGACCCTGCCGGAACAACTGCTGCTCAGCGATTTGCTGCGCCGCCGGGTCCGCTGCCAAGCCGGGATCGATCACGGCGCCGGCGTGCTGGCCTGGATGCACCCGCCCGTGCACCGGCTGCTGGGCTGGATCAGCAAACCCTCCGCCTTTGGCGAGCGCCGTCAGGCCTGGCGCCTGGATCAATTGCGCGGCTTGGCAGAGCTAGAGGCCCTGGTGCAGGGGGAGGGGGCGGACACCGACCTCACCACCTGTGAGCGTCTACCCACCCTGATGGAGGCCAGCTTGTTGGACCGTCGCGGTGATCCCATCGGCACCCTCGCTGATGCAGCCGTGGAGCTGCGTACGGGCCGGATTCTTCATTACCTGATCTCCCGCAGCGATCCACGGCTGCCCGGCAGCAGCCGTTGGCGCCTCAGCCCCGATCGCATCGTCGATCAGCAGCCCGGCCAGGTGAGCACCGGCCTCAGCGGTTTGGATGATCTGCCCCTGGCCCGGGCCAGTGTGCGCCAGGAATTCCTGCGCCGTTCGCGCCGCTGGCGTGATCAGGTGCAGGAGGAAACCTCACGGCTGCGGGATCAGTTTCAGCAGGCCGGTGACCGCTTCGAGGAGCGGTTCAGTGAACGGCTGGAGGGTTGGCTTGAAGAACCGGATGAGCCCGATGCAGAGCCGGTTTGGGATCGCTATGGCGAGCCCGTAGCGCGTCAGCCGCGCCGGCCCGCGCCTCCTGAACCCCGCTCTGAAGCCTGGGACGATTGGGATGGGTGGGATGAGGACCCCATGGAGCCCCACGACCTCCGTGCGCGCCGCGGACGCCGCCCCCCCGCGGAGGATGACGATCCCTGGGTGTGACGCTCGGCGAGACTGAGGGGATCTGCTGGGTACCCGTGGTCGCCGCGCCTGATTACTCCGTTGCCGAGGCCCTCAAGAAAGAGAACCTCAGCCAGGCCGACTACGACGAGATCTGCCGTCGCCTGGGCCGTGCCCCCAACCGGGCCGAGTTGGGCATGTTCGGGGTGATGTGGTCGGAGCACTGTTGCTACCGCAACTCTCGGCCGTTGCTCCAGGGCTTCCCCACCACGGGCCCGCGCATCCTGGTGGGGCCCGGTGAGAACGCCGGCGTGGTGGATCTGGGGGAGGGCCAGCGGCTCGCCTTCAAGATTGAGAGCCACAACCACCCCTCCGCGGTGGAGCCGTTTCAGGGGGCGGCCACCGGGGTGGGCGGCATCCTGCGCGACATCTTCACCATGGGGGCGCGCCCCATCGCCCTGCTCAATGCGTTGCGTTTTGGTCCCCTGGAGGACGAGCGCAACGTGGGCTTGATGGAGGGGGTGGTGGCCGGCATCGCCCATTACGGCAACTGCGTCGGTGTGCCCACCGTGGGCGGTGAGGTGGCGTTTGACCCCAGCTACTCCGGCAATCCTCTGGTGAATGCCATGGCCCTCGGGCTGATGGAAACCGAGGACATCGTTTGCTCCGGTGCCGAAGGGGTGGGCTACCCCGTGGTGTACGTGGGCAGCACCACCGGCCGCGATGGCATGGGGGGCGCCAGCTTCGCCAGTGCCGAACTCACCGAGGCTTCCCTCGACGACCGCCCCGCCGTGCAGGTGGGCGATCCCTTCTTGGAGAAGGGCTTGATCGAGGCCTGCCTGGAGGCCTTCCAAACCGGTGATGTGGTGGCTGCCCAGGATATGGGGGCCGCCGGTCTCACCTGCAGCTGCTCCGAGATGGCCGCCAAGGGCGGCCTGGGCATCGAGCTGGATTTGGATCGGGTGCCCGCCCGCGAGGCCGGCATGACCCCCTACGAGTTTCTGCTGTCCGAATCCCAGGAGCGGATGTTGTTCGTGGTGAAGCCAGGCCGCGAAGACTCCCTGATGCAGCGCTTCACCCGTTGGGGCCTGCAGGCGGCGGTGGTGGGCCGGGTGCTGCAGGAGAACGTGGTGCGCGTGCTGCAGCACGGCCAGGTGGCCGCTGAGGTGCCCGCCAGTGCCCTCGCCGATGACACCCCGATCAATCGCCATGCGCTGATCAGCGAGCCCCCCGCCGAGATCCAGGCCCACTGGCGCTGGGGCGAAGACCAGCTCC
>JBEIQU010000035.1:0-10449 GCA_040376355.1 Prochloraceae cyanobacterium
AAATCCGGTTGGCCCTGGAACGCCGCCAGGCGCTCGCGGATCAGGGCCTCGTCGTTGCTGAACAGGCCGGCGGCGGCCACCGGAGAGGCCACCGCGGCGGCCGCTGGTGAGGCGGCTTGGGCGGCGGCCTGATCCAGGGGTGAGGGCTGCACCACCAGGGGCTGCACCACCAGCTCCATCTGCTCCGCCGCCACCGCCAGGTCCTGCAGGGCCCCCACCAGATAGTCCTGGAAGCCCTTTACCCGCCGGGCGATGGCATCGGACTGGCCGGCGAAGCTGCCGTTGAGGTCCTGTTGCAGCTGGTCGCGGCGGCTGCTCAGCTCCGCAATCTCCGCCTGCAGGCCATCGCGCTGCTGCCGCAGTTCGCTGAGGGCCAGCTCCAGCCAGGGGGCGGCGGCTGGCGAATCCGCTGGGCTGGGCTGGGGGGTTGTGTTGTCGTCGCTCATGGCTGGACGCTCACGTGGCTGTTGAGCTGCTCCCGCAGGGCGGTGGCATCAAACAGCACGGGCAGCAGGTGGATGCTGCGCTGTTCACGGAAATAAAACAGCACGGGCACGGGGCCCCAGAACAGGGTCCAGCCCAGCCATTCGCTGTAGGGGAAGCGCCGCAGCACCGTGTTGCCACTCCACACCAACAGGGCCTCATCACTGAACTGGAGCCGCAGCAGCTGGCTCTGTAGCAGCAGGAACAGACCCAGCAGGCTCACCACCAGGGCCGCCCAGACGTTGAGCAGCAGGCAGGCGATGCCCAGGGCCACCACCGCCAGGGGCAGCCAGGGGCGTGGCGCCAAGATCGTTCCCTGATTGGGGTCGGGGCCGCTCATCTCAGTTGCCGAATAGCAGTTGGGTCAGCACCACGTCCACCAACGACACGGTGACCAGAATCATCACCACGGCGCCGGTGGTGCTGGTGCCCACCTCCTTGGGGCCGCCGCGGGTGGTGAGACCCCAGCCGCAGGCGATCACCGCGATCTGCAGGCCGAACACCAGGGCCTTGGTGAGCATCGCCGGCAGGTCGGAGGGTTCCATCCAGGTGCGCACGGAATTCCAGAACACCCCCGGTGGGATCTGGTAGAGCACCGTGCTGCTCACCTGGCCCGACCACACCGCCACGGCGAAGAACAGCAGGCACTGCACCGGCGTCATGATCAACATCGCCAGCACCCGCGGCACCACCAGGTACTCCACCGGATCGGTGCGCAGCATGGTGATCGCATCGATCTGCTCGGTCACCTTCATCGTCCCCAGCTGGGCGGCGTAGGCGGTGGCCACCTTGCCCGTCACCAGGGTGGCGGTGAGGATCGGCGCGATTTCGCGGGCCAGGCCCACCGCCAGGATGCCGCCCACGGTGGAGCCGGCTCCCTGTTTGGTGAGCTCAGCGGCCACCTGGATGTTGAACACGGTGCCGGCCGCCAGGCCGGTGATCAGCACGATCAAAAAACTGCCGGGGCCCGCTTCCATGAGCTCCGCCGTCAGGTCGGTGGGGCTGATGCGCCCCTTCGCTAGGGCCGCTACGGCCTGGCCGCCGATCAGGCAGCTCTCCCCCAGGCGCTGCAGCCATCGGGGGCGTAACCAGGCGGGTGGGCGGCGCAGGTGCTTCAAGGCGGCGGGCAAGACGGCGAGCAAGACGGCGGGATCAGGGGGTGGTGGGGTGTGCCTGCAGATGCAGGCCTTTCTCCGGCCAGCGGCGCATCACCACCAGCCCCAGCACCACCAGCACTGCGGGAATGATGCCCATGCACAGGCGAATCGCTAGCAGGGCACTGTCGGGCTGCAGCATGCCGCGGCTGGCCACGTAGCCGCTGAAGCTCATCAGGTTGCCGAAGAAGAACAGGGCAAAGCTGATGCAGATTTTCTGGGTGAACACCATCCAGGCGCTGTATTGGCCCGCGGGCTTTTCCGGGTCGGCATCGATGGCATCGGGCAGCAGGGACCACGGGATCAGATAGGCCGTGGAGGCCCCCAGCCCCACCAACAGGATCACCCCCACCAGGGCGCCCAGCCGCAGGCCATTGCCGAGGCTGCCCAGGGGGGCGATGGCAGCATCCAGGGGGATCAGCAGCATCGCGCCCACGCAGCTGGCGATCCACAGGCCGCCGCCCCAGTGCAGGGCGCGGATGCGCCCCTGCCGGTGGGAGACGCTGGTCCAGATCTGCAGTCCCACCAGGGTGCTGATCTGGAAGGGCAGCAGGATCCAGTTGCTCCAGCCCTCCGGCACGTGCATCACCACCGGCAGGAAGATCAGGGCGGCGGTCTGCATGATCTGCAGGGCGCACCAGAGCAAGAGATAGAGGCCCAGCACCCGCAGGAAGCGACCGTTGCCTCCCACCCGCTTGAGTAGGCGGCGGGTGCTGCCCCGCTCGCTGGTGGGTTGCTGACACTGGCGGGCCATCGGTGCGATGCCCCAGGCGCAGAGCAGGGTGCAAACGGTGATGATCAGTCCGCTGAACAAGCCCATGCGCCAGTAATTGGCGGGGTTGTCGTGGTCCCGCAGCAGCAGAGCCCCCAGCACGATGCCCACCAGGCCGGCAATGATCGAGCCGGTAAAGCGCGACGTGTTCAGCCGCGTGCGCAGGTTGACGTTGGTGGTGAGTTCCGCCGCCAGGGCGGCATAGGGCAGGTTGACGCAGGTGTAGAGGCTGTTGGCCAGCACGGAGATGGCCACGAACACCCAGAAGCGCACCCAGAGATCACCGGGGGGCAGCCACCACATCAGGGCCATGGCGATGCCCAGGGGCAGGGCGCTACCGATCAGCCAGGGCAGCCGCGGGCCCCAGGGGGTGCGGGTTTTGTCGCTCAGCCAGCCCACGACCGGATCGTTGATGGCATCCCAGAGGCGGGCCAGCATCAGGACCAGGCCGGCCATCCAGGCGGGGAGCCCCGCCGCCGCTGTGTAGAAGATGAACAGGTAGAAGCCGATCAGGGAGGCGGCCATGCCGGTGCCGGCATCCCCGAGGCCATAGGCCAGGAGCAGGCGCAGGCGGCTGCGGCCCCGCAGGTCAGCGGCGTCGCTGGTGGCCACGTTGATCGCCTGCGGGGCGGCGGGCAGGGCGCTCAAATCGCTAGTGGAGGGTGCAAGTCATAATGCTGCAGCCAGCGTGAAATCCAGGACACGCGGGCCTCGGCACCCCAGGTGCCCGGCGCACAGTACGGGTGTACTGCTGCGGGCTTAGTTTAGTGGTAAAACCTCAGCCTTCCAAGCTGATGATGCGGGTTCGATTCCCGCAGCCCGCTTCTAGAGCTGATGCCCCTGCATCAGCGGCTCGGCCACCAGCAGCATCAGGCTGCGGCTCTGCAGGGTGGCGGTGCCGCCGCTGATCGCCATGGGCTGATCCGGCAGGTCGGCCCCCGCCGGCTGGGCGGTGTTGATCACCTGCAGCCAGCCCTCCTGGCACCGGGGCAGCTCGAAGCAGAGCTCCTGGTGGTACGCATTCATCGCGCACCACAGCAGCGGGCCCCGCTGGCGGTCGTTGAGGCTCCAGGCCAGGGTGTGCGACCAGTTGGCCCAATCGGGCTGCCCCAGCTTGAGGCCGTGCCATTGGCGCAGCAGGTGCCCGTTCTGGTCGAACCGCAGCGCCTTGGCCTCCCCATGGGGGATCTCCGGGTTGAGCAGATCCGCCAGGTGGTGGCGCAGCTGGATCAGCCGCCGCACGAACAGCTGCAGGGCCCGGTCCCCCTCATCGGGATGCCAGTGCATCCAGCCGAGGGGGTTGTCTTGGCACCAGGCGTTGTTGTTGCCCCCCTGGCTGCGGCGCACCTCATCGCCCATCAGCAGCATCGGCACCCCGGGGCTGATCAGCAGGCTGGTGAGCAGGTTGCGCAGTTGCCGGTTGCGCAGGGCCTCCACCGCCGGGTCACTGCTGGGGCCCTCCGCCCCGTGGTTCCAGCTGTTGTTGTGGTTATCGCCGTCGCGGTTGTCTTCGCCGTTGGCCAGGTTGTGCTTGCGGTCGTAGCTCACCAGGTCCGCCAGGGTGAAGCCGTCGTGGGCGGTGAGGAAGGTGATGCTGCGGCCCAGCACGGCGGGCTGCCCCCCGAACAGATCCGGGCTGCCGGCGATGCGCTGGCCCATGGTCCAGCAGCTTTTGTCGTCCCCCTTCCAGAAGCGGCGCACGTCGTCGCGGTAGCGGCCGTTCCAGGCCCCCAGGCGCCGGGCCGGGAAGTCCGCCAGGCGGTAGAGGCCCCCGCAATCCCAGGGTTCGCTGACCAATTTGAGGTCCGCCAGTTCCGGGTCGGCTTCGATCTCCTCGAACAGGGGAGGGTGATCCAGGGGGGTGAGCTCCTCGCCGCGGCTGAGGGCGATGCCCAGGTCGAAGCGGAAGCCATCCACCCCCAGCTCCAGGGCCCAGCAGCGCATCGACTCGAGGATCAGCCGGCGCACCAGGGGGCGGTTGGCGGCGATGGAGTTGCCGCAGCCACTTACATCCAGGTAGTCGCCCTTGGCGTTCTGGTGGTAGTAGAGGCGATCGTCGATGCCGCGCCAGCTGAGGGTGGGCCCCGCCTGGTTGCCCTCGCAGGTGTGGTTGTAGACGACATCCACCAGCACTTCGAGCCCGGCGTGGTGGCAGGCGGTCACCAACGCGCGCACCTGCTGGCGGATCTCGAGGGGATCGTCTCCGTGCTGGTAGGCGTGATGGGGGGCCATCCAGCTGATCGGGCTGTAGCCCCAGTAGTTGAGGCGCCCCGGCGGCGCATCGTGGGGGTCGAAGGCCATCACCGGCAGCAGCTCCACCGTGGTGATCCCGAGTTGCTTGAGGTGGGGAATCGCCTCGATCAGCCCCAGGTAGGTGCCCTGCCGATCCGGCGTGATCGGACTGCCGGGCCCGCGGCTGAAGCCCCCCACGTGCAGTTCGTAGATCACCGTGCGCTGCCAGCTGTGGCGCGGCCGGGGGGCGGCACTGAAATCGAAACGGTCCCGTTCGGTGACCACCCCCTTCAGGCAGCTGGCGGTGTTCGGCACCGCGCCGATGGCATCCCCCCGGCGGTAGACGTTCCAGCCCGCGATGGCGCGGGCGCAGGGATCGAGCAGCAGCTTCGAGGGGTTGAAGCCGTGCCGGCCCGGCTGCAGCGGTCCGAACACCCGGTAGGCGTAGCAACAGCCGATGCCGACCCCTTCCACCTCCACGTGCCAGATGTCACCGGAGCGTTGGTGGTGATTCAGCTCCACCACCTGTTCCGGTTCCGGCGCATCGCCATGGGCGAACAGCAGCAGCTCCACCCGTGTCGCCATCGGCGAGGCCAAGGCGAAATTCACCCCCCTGGCGGTGGTGCTCGCCCCCAGGGGCCACGACTGTCCCAGGTGGATCGCGCGCAACGGGTCCTGCAGGCCGTTGTCACAAGCTAGATCTGGCTCCTGGGTTCTGGCTCGCCATGTCATCGCTCCCAACCCAACCCAGCGAGGCGGGGCGACCAGCGCGGCAGGTGCTGGAGAGCCTGTGGCTGTTTGCCCCCAACCGCGACACCCAGGGCGGCAGCGCCTGGTGGCTGGATGGGCCCGGGCCCCAGGGGGCCGGCGGTTGTCTGATCGACTGCCCCGCCTTCACCGAAGCCAACCTGGCGTTGCTGCAGGGCCGCGGCGAGGGCCGCATCCTGCTCACCAGCCGGGAGGGCCATGGCCGCGTGCGGCGCTTCCAGGAGGCGTTGGGGTGGCCGGTGCTGGTGCAGGAGCAGGAGGCCTATCTCTTGCCTGGCGTCCAGGGGATCGAACCCTTCGGCACCGAACGGGAGCTGGCGCCGGGGCTGCGGCTGCTGTGGACCCCCGGGCCCACCCCGGGGGCATCGGTGCTGCTGGCCGAGGGTGGCGCCCTGGGGGATGGCGCCGTGCTGTTCTGCGGCCGCTTGCTCAGCCCGGTGGCCGAGGGCCAGGCTGCGCCGCTGCGCCATCGGCGCAGCTTTCACTGGGGGCGCTGGCTGCGCAGCCTCGAGCAGTTGCGCCGCTGGCTGCCGTCGCAGCGCCCCCTGTGGTTGGCCAGTGGTGCGGGCCTGGGGGCCCTGCGCGGCGAGGCGCTCATTCCCCAGGGCTGGGAGCTGTTGCAGGGGCTCGATTTGGAGGCTTTGGCACAGCAGCAGCCCCAGTAAGGGGGCGGTGCGAGGCCCGATTCCGCCGTTTTGGCGCTGATTTCGGCAACAAAAGTGGCAAAACCGTGTTGCCGCGGGGGGTGTTTTGGTTGCCGGTCCTTGCCAACACCCATACGATTGGCGCGCTGAAACCAGTGGCGGTCGGACTTCCCGCGCCGCCCGGCTGCTGCTGATCCCAGAGGCTTTCCCACTCCGATGAACAAAGCTGACCTTGTCAACCTCGTGGCTGCCCGCACCGAGCTGACCAAAACCGACGTTGCCCAGGTGGTGGACGCCGCCATCGAAACCATCATCGACTCGGTGGTGGAAGGCAAGAAGGTGTCGATCCTTGGCTTCGGCTCCTTCGAGCCCCGTGAGCGTTCGGCCCGTCAGGGTCTGAACCCCAAGACCGGCCAGAAAATCAAGATTCCCGCGAAGCGCGTGCCCGCTTTCACCGCTGGCAAGCTGTTCAAGGACCGCGTTCAGGGCTGATCCCAGCCGCTGAGACGTTTCCGCAACGTCTGCTCAGGGCGGCCTTCGGGCCGCCCTTTTGCATGATTGGCCCTCTGCGCCCACGCCCAGCTGTGCTGCCTGATTCCCTGCAGCAACGGTTGGCGGCAGCGGAGCAGCAGCGCCGCCGCTGTCCGCGGGGTCGCTATGCCCCCTCCCCGACTGGGCCGCAGCATCTGGGCAACCTGCGCACGGCGCTGCTCTCCTGGCTCATCGCCCGGCTGCAGGACGGCGAGTGGTTGCTGCGCATGGACGACCTCGACGCCCCCCGCAACCGTCGCGGCGCTGAGGCCGCGATCGTGGCGGATCTCACCTGGCTGGGGCTGGCCTGGGATGGGCCGTTCATCCGCCAGAGCGAGCGGCGGGGCTTGTACGCCACGGTGCTCTCCAGCCTGCGCCGGGCGGGTGCCCTCTATCCGTGCCGTTGCAGCCGGCGGATGCTGGCGGATATCTCCGCACCCCATGGCGCGGCTTCGGTGTATCCCGGCTTCTGCCGGCACAAGCCCCCGGCCTGGGGCCCGCAGCAGGGGCGCCTGCCCAGTTGGCGGCTGGCTCTTGAGCCCGGTGGCTTGGTGTGGGATGAGCAGTTGGGCCCCATGGGGCGGCGCGATGCCCAGGGCGAGGTCGGGGATGTGGTGCTGCGCCGGGCCGATGGGTTCTTGGCATATCACCTGGCCACGGCGGTGGATGAACTCAGCCTGGGCATCAGCGATGTGGTGCGCGGCGCCGACCTCTGGGCCGCCACAGCGCCGCAGGTGGCCGTGATGGAACGGCTGGGGGGCACGCCCCCGCGCTACTGGCATCTGCCGCTCTGGCATGACGCCGCCGGTCAGCGTCTCTCCAAGCGCGAGCAGGCCGCCGGCCTCGAGCCCCTGCGCCAGCAGGGCCTGGATGGGCCGGCGGTGGTGGGCGTCCTGGCCGCCAGCCTCGGTCTGGTGCCGCCGGGGAGTCGGCTCAGTGCCCTGGAGTTGCAGCAGCAGTGGAGCCTGGAGGCCTTGCGCCAGCAGCTCAGCGATGCCTCCAAGACTTAAGAAAGGCTTCGGGATCAAGCCGGTCAATCACCCCCACACTGAACCCATCAGAACGAGGCGGGTGATGGACAGATTGCAGAGGGCCCAAGACACACCTGTCGATGGGCTCCAGGGCGCCTGCCCCAGCTGCGGCGGAAGCGGGGTGTTGCGCACCGATGGCACCAGTTACCGCACCTGTCTGGAGTGCGTGGGCCAGGGTGTCCTCCCCCAGTTCGAGGCCAGCGATGAGCTGTCTGTGGCGATGGCCCGGGCGATGGGCCAGGAGATGGGCCGTGGGCCGAGCCGTGGCTTCCGGGGTGACCTCAGCGCTTGGATTTCTGGCGCCAGATAAAGAACGCGGCGGTGGCCACTACCACCAGCAACGGCGCCGTGGTGAGCAGCAGCAGCGCAACGGCGGACCAGTCGGTGTACATCGCTGTCAGGCTTGCGGGCGGTCCCCATCATTTCAGCAGCTCCCCCAGCGCCTCCCTTGATGCCGTTGCTCCTGATGCTCTTGGTTGCATTGGCGCTGGTGCCCGCCTCGGCCCGTGCCGGGGTGGAGTTCACGGATTGCCAGCCCGCCGCCGGTGGAGGGATCACCTGCGACACCCAGCCCACCGGCAACACCGCCGATGACGACGAAGCGGCCCGGTACGGCCTGTTCGATCAGGCCAGCCCGGGCTGGGCGGAGTTTGACCCCTATGAGGGCTACGACGACATGCTCGGCGGCAACTGGACCTAATCCCCGCGGGATTCCCCACGGCGCTCCGTAGGATCCGGCCCAGCCTGCCGCCGCTGCGCCAGTCCCGATGGAGCTCACCTACCGCCCCCGCCGTCTGCGCCGTTCCCCAGCCCTGCGGGCGATGGTGCGGGAGACCTCCCTCAGCCCGGCGGATTTCATCTATCCCCTGTTCGTGCATGAAGGGGCCAGCAACGAGCCGATCGGCGCCATGCCCGGCTGCCAGCGCTGGAGCCTCGATGGTCTGGTGCAGGAGGTGGGGCGCGCCTGGGACCTGGGCATCCGCTGTGTGGTGCTGTTCCCCAAGGTGGCCGATGGCCTCAAGACCGAAGACGGCGCTGAGTGCTTCAACGAAGGCGGCCTGATTCCGCGGGCCATCCGCCGCCTCAAGCAGGCCCACCCCGGCATGGCGATCATGACCGACGTGGCCCTGGATCCCTATTCCTGCGATGGCCACGACGGCATCGTCAGCGATGAGGGGGTGGTGCTCAATGACGAGACCGTGGCCCTGCTCTGCAAACAGGCGGTGGTGCAGGCCCGGGCCGGTGCCGATCTAATCGGCCCCAGCGACATGATGGATGGCCGTGTCGGAGCCATCCGCGAAGCCCTCGACGAGGAGGGCTTTGAGCACGTGGGGATCATCAGCTACACCGCCAAGTACGCCTCCGCTTACTACGGCCCGTTCCGCGAGGCCCTGGATTCGGCGCCCCGCACCGCCGCCAGTAAGCCCATCCCCAAGGACAAAGCCACCTATCAGATGGATCCGGCCAACGCCCGCGAAGCCATCACCGAGGCCCAGCTCGATGAACAGGAGGGCGCCGACATCATGATGGTGAAGCCGGGGTTGGCCTACCTCGACATCATCCTGCGCCTCCGGGAGGAGAGCGAACTGCCGATCGCTGCCTACAACGTGAGCGGTGAATACTCGATGGTGAAGGCCGCCGCCGAGAAGGGCTGGATCGACGAGCGGGCCGTGGTGCTGGAGACCCTGCTCTGCTTCAAGCGCGCCGGTGCCGACCTGATCCTCACCTACCACGCCTGTGATGCGGCGGCCTGGTTGCAGCAAGGGTGATCCGCCCCCTTCGGGCGGTTGCTCCCCTCATCCAGATCCTGCCGCGCTCCGCTCCCGCCTTGGCCACGGCCGCCTGGTTGGCCCTGGTGTCCGCCTTGGCCAGCGCCAGCTCCATCCCAGAGATGTTCTTCCCGGAGCTGGGGGCCCTGGCCTCCGTGGTGTTCGCCTCTCCAGGCAGCAGCTGGGCCCGTGCTCCGTTGCTGCTGACCCTTACCCCGGCCATCACGGCCGTGCCCGGGGTGCTGATCACGCGACTGCTGCCCTATGGCCTGCCGGCCCTGGCGCTCGACCTGGTGATCTGTCTGCTGTTGATCCGCTGGTTGCGTTCCCCGATCGTGCCGGCGATCTCCGCCGGCATGCTGCCGCTCACCCTCGGGATCACCAGCTGGCTCTACCCCCCGGCGATCCTGGTGGGCACCGGTGGTCTGGCGCTGCTGTCCCTGCTGCGGGCCCGATGGCGGCCATTGCCGCCCTCCGCGCCTCTGCCACCCCATGGCCCCGTCCGCGTCTGGGCCCCGGCCTTGGCGCTGTTCCTGCTCGGTGGGGCTGGTCTGGTGCACCTGCTCGGCTCCCGGTTGGTGCTGTACCCACCCCTGTTCGTGATCGCCTTTGAGATGCTGGCCCAGCGTGACCACTGCCCCTGGAGCGGTCGCCCTGGCGCGGTGCTGCTGGTCACCGGGGGGGCAGCCCTCGCCGGGCTGCTCCTGGTGCGCAGCCTGGGGGTGGTGCCCCTGGCCGTCGCGGCGGCGGTGCTGGTGACGGCCCTGCTGCTGCATCTGGCTCGCCTGCGCTGCCCGCCCGCCTTCGGCCTGGCCTTGCTGCCGTTCTTGATCCCGTCACCATCGCCCAGCTATCCGCTGTTCACCCTGGTGGGCACCAGCTGGTTGCTGCTGGTGGTTTCCACCAGCGCCGCCCTCGCTCGCCGGCATGGTGACCGAGAATGGCAACACTGAACCGTTCCGCCATGGCACAGGCCGCCGTGCATCGCCTCGGTCATGTGGCACTCCGCGTGGTCGACATGGAGCGGGCCAAGGCCTTTTATCTCGGTTTGGGCCTTCGGCTCAC
>JBEIQU010000238.1:0-3234 GCA_040376355.1 Prochloraceae cyanobacterium
CCGCCGCCCTGGACCCCCGGGCCGAGGCCACGGTGATGGAGCTCACCGACCGTCTGGTGGCGCGCCTGGGCACCACGGCCCTGATGGTGACCCACAGCCTCGAGCAGGCCCTGCGCCACGGCGATCGCCTGCTGATGCTGCAGGAGGGCCGTCTGATCGGCGACTGGAGTGCCGCGGAGCGGAAACAGTTCAACCCGGCGGCGTTGCGGGAGCTCTACGGCAACGCCACAGTGCAGCAGGACCCCCCATCCCCTGGATGACCCTGCGATGAGCCTGCGCCGCCGTCAGTTTCTGACCCTCTCCGCTGCGGGGTTGGGGAGCTCCCTGGCCCTGGCGGCCTGCGGCCGCTTCGGCGGCGGACAGCCCCGCAAGGGTCCGCTGATCGGCATGCTGCAGATGGTGGATGCTCCACCCCCCAACCTCACCCGCAAGGGGTTCGAGGAAGCCCTGGCCGCGGCCGGGTACCGCAACGGCGAGACCGTCACTTTCCTGCAGAAGGACGCCGCCGGTGAGCTGCCCAACACCACCCTGGTGATGCAGCAGTTTCTCTCCGAACCGGTGGACATGGTGCTGGCGGTGGGCACCCCGCCCCTGCAGGCGGCCATGAAGGTGATGCCCTCCTCGGTGCCGGTGATCTTCTGTTATTGCTCCAACCCCTGGGGCGCCGGCGCCGGTACCCCCCCGGGGGGCGTGGGGCAGCACCGGCCCAACGTGGTGGGAACCATCGGCACCAACCCGGTGGCCGAGGAGCTCGATCTGGCCCGTGAGGTGAACCCCGCCCTCAAGACCGTGGGCCTGATCTTCAACCCCGGCGAACCCAACTCCGAATACGAGGCCAAGATCCTGGGCAAGGCCGCCCAGCAGCGGGGCATCACGGTGGTGCAGCAGTCGGTGGCCAATTCCGGCGAGGTGCTGCAGGCGGCCCAGGCCCTGGCCGAAAAGAAGGTGGATGCCTACGTGAAGATCGGCGATTACGCCACCATCCAGGCCTTCGCCTCCATTTGCAAGGTGGGCCTGGAAAACCGCATCCCCGTGTATTCCGTGGATCCACCCGATATCGAGCTGCCCGGCTGCCTGGCGGTGATCGGTTGGAACTACCGCGATGACGGCATGGCCGCCGGCCGGTTGGCGGTGCGGGTGTTGAAGGGCGAGTCCCCCGCCAAGATGGCCTTCGAGCCGCTCACCAAGACCGACCTGCTGGTGAGCGAAGCCACCGCCCGGGCCATTGGCGTCACCCTGCCGCCGGCGTTGGTGGCCAAGGCCAACCAGGTGGTGCGTTAAGGGTCGCCCCGTGTCCCTGAGCCGTCGCTCCAGTTTGCGGCTGCTGGCCGCCGCTGCCGGCACGGCTGCCCTGGCGCCCCTGGTGGCCTGCCAACCGGGCGGGCGCCGTGCGGGCCGCACCGGGCCTTGGCGCCTGGGGGTTCTGCAGTACCTGCAGGTGCCGGCTGTGGAGGTCACGCGCGAGGGGGTGCTGCAGGGGCTGGCCCAGAACGGCTTCCGCCCTGGGCAGAACCTGCAGGTGCTGCTGCGGCAAGCCGATGGAAGCCCGGCGCGCTGCCGTCGCCTGGCCCAGGAGCTGGTGGCCGCCGACGTCGACCTGCTGGTGGCCATCGGCACCCCTGCGCTGTTGGCGGCCATCGGCGCGGCCCCGGGCTCGCTGCCGATTGTGTTTTGCTATTGCGCCAATCCGTGGGGGGCCGGCGCCGGTGGCAGCGCCACCCAGCACCGGGCCAATGTCACCGGCACGGTGACCACCACGGCGGTGGGGGAGTTGCTGCGGGTGGCCCAGCTGTTGGTGCCCAACCTGCAGCAGGTGGGCTTGCTGTACAACCCTGCGGAACCCAACTCCAGCTTCGAGGCCGAACTGCTGGCCCAGGCCGTTGCCCAGAGGCAGTTGCAGTTGGTGCGCGAGGTGGTCACGGATCTCGCCGACCTGCCGGAGGCCTTTCAGCTGCTGCAACGGCAGGGGGTCCAGGCGCTGATCAAGGTGGAGGACTACGTCACCCTTGAGGGCTTTGATCAGCTGGCGGCGCTGGCCCTCCAGGCGCGGCTGCCGCTGCTGGCGGAGGAACCCGATGACGCCGGCGTGCTCGGCTGTCTGGCCATGGTGGGCTGGCGATCGATTCAGGATGGCCAGCGGGCCGGTGAACTGGCCAGCCAGGTGTTGCGCGGCACCGCGCCGGCGAGCCTGCCGATGCAGCCCCCGGGGGATCCAGGCCTCTGGCTCAATCGCGACACGGCCCGCCGCCTGGGCATCCCGCTGCCGGCTTCATTGCTGACCCAGGCCCAGGCGGTGTTGGGTTGAGCGGAGGCGTGCCCGCCGGCTCCAGCAGTTGAATGAGCCAGCTGCGGCGGATGCCCCGCAGCAGGCTGTTGCTGCTGCGGGCCAGGCTCTGGATTTCCACCAGGGTGGTCTGCAGGGTGCTGAGGGTCTGCTCCACGTTGTCCGTGGCCCGGCTCACCCGGCTCTGCAGGCTGCCGGATCCCTGGGCCACCTCCCGCTCCAGCCGGTTGGCCAGGCGCTCGCCGCTGCCGAGGGTGCGATCCAGCTGGTCGAGGGAGCGGGGCACGCGCCGCTCCACGAGGCCCGCCGCCCGGGTGATCATCTGCTGCAACGGCACCCGGCTGGAGGCCACCTCTTTGATGATGGTGGCGAGATCGGGGCTGTTTTCGAAAATCAGCGTGTCCCCCGAGCTGAGCCGGTCGCGATTCCCGAGCCGGTTCAGGTCGGGGCTGATGGCGATGTAAGGCCGGTTGATTAGCCCGTCCTGGGCCACGGTGGCGCGGCTGCGTCGGCCCACCAGCGATTCACGGCTGGCGGCAATCTCCAGGGTCACGTGCACCTGGGCGTCGTTGAGCAGGCGGATGCGTTGCACGCGACCCACGGGATAGCCGGAGATCTTCACCGCCATGCCCTCCTGCAGGCCGGCGGCGCTGTAGGTGCGGAAGCTGAGCTCGAGATTGCGGTTCCACCAGTTGCGCTGTGCCCCCATCCCGAGCACCAACAGGCTCAGCAGTGCAGCGGCGCCACTGAGCAGGCTCCAGTGCTCCAGGTCCAGCGGGGGGCGTGGGTGGTCCATGGTCAGCTCACCCCGCCGCTGACGCTGGGGTCGAGCAGCAGCACCAAGATCAGATCCAGGCCCAGCAACAGGTCTATCGACACGCTGATGGCCCGTGACAGTGCAGGGCTGGCCGCCAGATGCAGGGTCTTGGCACGTCTCCCTTGCTGAAGCG
>JBEIQU010000024.1:0-11972 GCA_040376355.1 Prochloraceae cyanobacterium
CGCCTCCCATGGTTTCCATCCGCCCCGACGAGATCAGCGCGATCCTCAAGCAGCAGATCGCTGATTACGACAAGTCGGTGTCCGTCAGCAATGTCGGCACCGTGCTGCAGATCGGTGACGGCATCGCCCGCGTCTACGGCCTCGAGCAGGTCATGGCCGGTGAGCTGGTGCAGTTCGAAGACGGCACCGAGGGCATCGCCCTGAACCTGGAAGACGACAACGTCGGCGCTGTGCTGATGGGCGAAGGCCGCGGCATCCAGGAAGGCAGCACGGTGAAGGCCACCGGCAAGATCGCCTCCGTGCCCGTCGGCGACGCCATGCTCGGCCGCGTGGTGAATTCCCTGGGTCAACCGATCGACGGCAAAGGTGACATTGCCAGCACCGAGACCCGTCTGATCGAGTCGATGGCCCCTGGCATCATCCAGAGGAAGTCGGTGCATGAGCCCATGCAGACCGGCATCACCGCCATCGACGCGATGATTCCCATCGGGCGCGGCCAGCGCGAGCTGATCATTGGCGACCGCCAGACCGGCAAAACCGCCATCGCGATCGACACGATCATCAACCAGAAGGGTGAGGACGTCGTCTGCGTCTACGTGGCTGTCGGCCAGAAAGCCGCCTCCGTGGCCAACGTGGTGGAAGTGCTGCGCGAAAAGGGCGCCCTCGACTACACCATCATCGTGGCGGCCAACGCCTCCGAGTCTGCTGCTCTGCAATACCTGGCGCCTTACACCGGTGCCGCGATCGCTGAGTCCTTTATGTACAAGGGCAAGGCCACTCTGGTGATCTACGACGACCTCACCAAGCAGGCCCAGGCCTACCGCCAGATGTCGCTGCTGCTGCGTCGTCCTCCTGGTCGTGAGGCCTACCCCGGTGACGTCTTCTATTGCCACAGCCGCCTGCTGGAGCGAGCCGCCAAGTTGAGCGATGCCATGGGCAAGGGCTCCATGACCGCCCTGCCGATCATCGAAACCCAGGCCGGTGACGTGTCCGCTTACATCCCCACCAACGTGATTTCGATCACGGATGGTCAGGTGTTCCTGAGCTCCGACCTGTTCAACTCCGGTCTTCGTCCCGCCATCAACGTGGGCATCTCGGTGAGCCGGGTGGGCGGTGCTGCCCAAACCAAGGCCATCAAGAAAATCGCCGGCACCCTGAAGCTGGAGCTGGCTCAGTTCGACGAACTGGCCGCTTTCTCCCAGTTCGCCTCCGATCTGGATGCCGCCACCCAGCAGCAGCTGGCCCGCGGCAAGCGTCTGCGCGAGATCCTCAAGCAGCCTCAATTCAGCCCGCTGATCCTGGCGGAGCAGGTGGCTGTGGTTTACGCCGGCGTCAAGGGCATGATCGACGAAGTGCCCGTGGAGTCGGTGGTGCAGTTCTGCCGTGAACTGCGCGAGTACCTCAAGACCAACAAAGCCGAGTTCATCAACAAGGTGCAGACCGAGAAGCAGCTCAGCGACGAGGCTGAGGCCATGCTTAAGGACGCCATCAACGAAGTGAAGTCGTCGATGCTGGCTGCGGCCTGATCCCAAGGAATCCCCAGAGACCTTCCCTATGGCGAACCTCAAGGACATCCGCGACCGGATCAGCTCCGTCAAGAACACCCGCAAGATCACCGAGGCCATGCGCCTGGTGGCTGCCGCCAAGGTGCGCCGGGCCCAGGAACAGGTGCTGCGCAGTCGGCCGTTCGCCGACCGGCTGGCGCGGATTCTGGAGAACCTCCAGACCCGCATGCAGTTCGAAACCGCCGACGCGCCGCTGCTGGAGAACCGTGATGTGCGCACGATCACGCTGATGGCCGTCACTGGCGATCGCGGTCTGTGCGGTGGCTACAACGCCAACATCATCAAGCGCACCGAGCAGCGCGTGGCTGAGCTCAAGGGCCAGGGCTACCAGGTGGACCTGGTGCTGATCGGCCGCAAGGTCGCCACCTATTTCCAGAACCGCGCTAGCCAGTACACCATTCGCGCCACGTTCACCGGCCTCGAGCAGGTGCCCAGCGCGGCGGAGGCCGGCAAGATCTCGGAAGAAGTGCTGGCTGAATTCCTGTCCGGCAGCACCGACCGCGTGGAGATCATCTTCACCAAGTTCATCAACTTGGTGAGCTCCAAGCCCGTGGCGCAGACCCTGCTGCCCCTGGATCCCCAGGGCATCGCCAGCCCGGACGATGAGATCTTCCGTCTCACCACCCGCGATGGTCAGCTGGGTGTGGAGACCGGCAAGGTGAGCAACGAGCAGCCCTCGCTGCCCTCCGATCTGGTGTTCGAACAGAGCCCCGATCAGCTGCTCAACGCCCTGTTGCCGCTCTATCTGCAGAACCAACTGCTGCGCTCCCTCCAGGAGGCGGCTGCTTCGGAGCTGGCCAGCCGGATGACAGCCATGAACAACGCCAGCGACAACGCCAAGGCGCTCGCCAAGACCCTCACCCTCGATTACAACAAGGCCCGCCAGGCCGCCATTACCCAGGAGATCCTGGAAGTGGTGGGCGGTGCGGCCGCCATGGCCTGATCAGCCCATTCCCCCCAAAAGCCCCGTCGACTCCTCGGCGGGGCTTTTTTGTTTGACGCAGGCGCCAATGACGCTCGAGTTGCAGCCCCTCTTCCCGTTGGCCCTGGCCCAGGCGCAGCTGCGGCTCGATCCGCTCGACCTGGCCGTGATGCTGCAGGAGGTGCTGGCCCTGCGGGGGGCGGCCGAGGGCAACCCCCACGAGGGCTGCGCCTGGACTGGCGACATCAATGGCATTTGGCAGCTGCACCAGCTGCCCCCCTTTGCGGCGGTCTGCGACCAGCTGCGCCGTCACAGCTGGCGTTACCTGGAGCAGCTGGGCTTCGACACCGGCCGCCTGGCCCTGCACATTCAACGGGCCTGGCCCGTGGTGAGCTCCCCGGGCCAGGCGGTGGGGCGCCACCACCATCCCAATGCCCACCTCAGCGCGATCCTTTACCTCAACGGCGATGGCTCGGGCCGCAGTGGCTGCCTGCGGTTGTTCCCCCCGCAGCAGGTGAATGAGCTGGTGCCGGGCCTGGCGGTGGGCCACGGCGGACCGTTCCGTCCGGATGACGACGCTGCCCAGCGTTGGAATGCCCCCTGGGTGGATGTGGCCCCGCGGGCGGGCCTGCTGGTGCTGTTCCCCGCCAGCACCGACCATGCCGTCACCCCTAACGAGGATCCGGAGGATCTGCGCCTCTCGCTGGCCTTTGATCTGGTGCTCAGCGCCCCGCCGGCCGGCCCGCAGGATCAGGCTCCGCCCGAATACCTGGCCCCTCACCCCAGCCAGTGGACGCCGCTGCCGCGCCATCCGGGACAATGAACGGCCATGCGCCCCGTAGCCGCCGCGCCCCATGAGCGATTGTTTCACCGTTGTCTGTGACCTCAACGGCGCCAGCCACAGCTTCAGCTGCCGCGCGGATCAGACCGTGCTGGCCGCCGCCGAGGCCGCCGGGGTGGAGCTGCCGAGCTCCTGCTGCTCGGGGGTGTGCACCACCTGTGCCGCCCGCATCCAGGAGGGGTCGGTGCATCAGCCCGATGCCATGGGGGTGAAGGCTGAACTGCAGGAACAGGGCTTCGCCCTGCTGTGCGTGGCCTACCCCCGTAGCGACCTCAAGCTGGTGGCCAGTCAGGAGGATGCGCTCTACGAGGCCCAGTTCGGTCAGTACCAGAAGTGAGCCTGGGTGAGCTGCAACCCCTACTGCTGCAGCTCGAGCCTGAGCCCGGCCCGCTGACGCCCCAGATCCTGCGGGCCCTGCGGGCCCACGGCCGGCCCCTGCGCTGGGCGATCACCGCCGCCGAGCCCCAGGCCAGCGGCGGCTGCCGCCTGCAGATCGAAGCGGTGATCCTGCGGCCCGGGGCCCAGCGATGAGCTCAGCGGCGCCGCTACCCACCGTGATGGTGATCCCCACCGGCATCGGCTGTGAGCTGGGGGGCTATGCCGGCGATGCCATCCCCGCCGCGAGGCTGCTGGCGGCCGCCAGTGGCTGCCTGATCACCCACCCGAATGTGATGAATGCCGCGGCGCTCTATTGGAGCGACCCGCGCATCCACTACGTGGAGGGCTCCAGCCTCGACCGCTTCGCGGCCGGCGAACTGGCCCTGCGCCCCGTGCGGCGCCAGCGCATCGGCCTGCTGCTCGATGCCGGCATCGAGCCGGAGCTGCGCCAGCGCCATCTGCAGGTGGCCGACGGCTGCCGCGCCAGCCTCGGGCTGGAGATCGGACCGGTGGTGGACACCGATCAGCCCCTGGCGGTGAGCCTCAGCCTGGGGGCCAGCGGCATCAGCTGGGGCCGGCTGGGGTGCCCCGAGGCCTTGCTGCGGGCCGGCGCCCAGCTCAAGACGTCCGGGGCCACGGCCATTGCCGTGGTGGCGCGCTTCCCGGAGGATCCCGGCAGTGAGGCCCTGGCGGCCTACCGCCAGGGCAGCGGGGTGGATGCCCTGGCCGGGGCGGAGGCGGTGATCAGCCATCTGCTCAGCCAGGAGCTGGGGCTTCCCTGCGCCCATGCCCCGGCCCTCAGCCCGCTGCCGCTCGACCCCGATCTCGACCCCCGGGCGGCCGGGGAGGAGCTGGGCTACACCTTTTTGGCCTGTGTGCTGGTGGGCTTGAGCCGCGCGCCGGATCTGCTGCCCGCCGGCCAGGCCCGTGCTGGGGATCTGCAGATCGAGCAGGTGGGGGCTGTGGTGGCTCCGGCGGGGGCCCTGGGGGGAGCGGCGGTGCTGGCGGCGGTGGAACGCGGCATCCCGGTGATCGCCGTGCACAACCCCTGCCTGCTGCAGGTGGACGCCCACGCCCTAGGGCTTGAGGTGCTGAACGCCGCCAGCTACAGCGAAGCGGCGGGGCTGCTGCTGGCGCTGCGGGAGGGCATCAGCCCGGTGGCCCTGCGCCGGCCGCTTTAGGTCGGCAGGCTGGAGCGGATGGTCTCCAGCACGGCGGCGCAGCGGGTGCGGCTGCGGGCCATGCTCTCGCCGCTGAGGGTTTCCAGCAGCAGCTCGCCGGTGTTGGCCAGGTCGCTCCAGTCGGCCCAGACGCGCACGTAGTCCTGCACGGGGCGGCCGGAGCAGGGCAATTCGAAGGCCATCAGCGTGCGGCCATCGGGTTGCTCCACGGCCAGGCCGAGCTGCTCCAGCAGGGGCGAGAGCAGGTCGCTGGGGGAGACCCCCCGGGCGATGGGAATCAGGGTGCGGCAGTAGGCCATGGGTGTGTGGGGGCCCTGCGCACAACCTGGATGCCGGCGGCGACCCCTGCGCCGGCCCTCGGAATCTCTTCCGTTTGCAGCCGCCGATCCGGGGTCGATTCGGGCTTAGTGCAGGCAGGCCATCGGGTGGCGGTTGGGCAGCCCCAGGGCCTTGGCCACGCCGGGGTGGCAGACGGCGCCGCCCACGGTGTTCAGGCCCGACACCAGTTCCGGCCGGTCGGTGACCGCCTCCAGCAGGCCCCGGCCGGCGATGGTGCGGATGTACGGGAGGGTGACGCTCACCAGCGCTTCGGTGGCGGTGAACGGCACGGCCCCGGGCATGTTGCCCACGGCGTAGTGCTGCACCCCATGGATGGTGCGCACCGGATCGGTGTGGGTGGTCTCCTGGCTGGTGGCGATGCAGCCGCCCTGGTCGATGGCCACATCCACCACCACCGAGCCCGGCTGCATCTGCTGCACCAGCGCCTCCTCCACCAGGGTGGGGGCCCGGTCGCCGGGCAGCAGCACCGCGCCGATCAGCAGGTCGGCGCTCGGCACCAGTCGCTCCAGCAGGCCGCGGCTGCTCACCAGGGTCACCAGGCGGCCCTGGCGCAGGCCCTCCACGCGGCGCAGGCGCTCCGGCGACTGATCCAGCAGCAGCACCTCCGCATCCATGGCGGCGGCGAGGCGGGCCGCATTCCAGCCCACGCTGCCGGCTCCCAACACCACCACCCGCGCCGGTTTGACGCCGGTGCAGCCGCCAATTAACACCCCCCTGCCCCCCTGGGGGCGCTCTAACAGTCGCGCGCCCACCTGAGCCGCCAGGCGACCGGCGATCTCGCTCATCGGCGCCAGCAGCGGCAGGCTGCCGTCGTCGAGCTGCACCGTTTCGTAGGCGATGGCGGTGCAGCCCGCCTCCAGCAGCGCCCGCCCCACCGCCGGGTAGGCCGCCAGGTGCAGGTAGGTGAACAGCACCAGATCGGGCCGCAGGTAGGCGAATTCCTCCGGCTGAGGCTCCTTCACCTTCACCACCAGGTGGGCGCCCCAGGCCTCGTCGCGATCCACCACGGCGGCACCGGCCCGCTCGAAGGCCCCGTCGCTGATGCCGGCGCCGCTGCCCGCCCCCTGCTCCACCCGCACCACCAGGCCCTGGCCCACCAGCTCCCGCACGGCATCGGGGGTGAGGGCCACCCGTTGTTCATCGGGCTTGATCTCACGCGGAACGCCGATGCTGGCGATCGGAGCGACCCTGGCGGCCATCGTGATTTGGACACTGCTTCCACCATGGCCAGGCCGGCCTGGATGCGCCAGCGAAGGCTGGTTCAGCCGGCGGCGGCGATCGGCATGCGCCAGCCGCTGCCGAAGGCGCGGTCGCTCACCTTCAGCAGCGGTGCAGCCTGGCGGCGTTTGAACTCCGCCCGCCGCAACAGCCCCTGCACCCGCTCCGCCAGGGCCGGATCGCAGCCCTCCGCGATCAACTCTTCCGGACTGCGCTGCCGTTCGATCAGGGCCTTGAGCAGGGGGTCGAGCACGGCGTAATCCGGCAGCGAATCGCTGTCGCGTTGGTCGGGCCGCAGTTCGGCGCTGGGGGGTTTGTCGCGGATGGCGCAGCCCACCAGCTCCCCCTCCGCCGGCAGGCCGAGCGCGTGCCGGCAGGGGGCAGCAGCGGCGGAGTCGATCCAGGCGCAGAGGCGAAACACGCTGGTTTTGTAGAGGTCGCCGATCACCGCCAGGCCGCCGTTCATGTCGCCGTAGAGGGTGCAGTAGCCCACCGCTAGCTCCGATTTGTTGCCGGTGGTGAGCAGCAGCTGGCCCTGCTGGTTGGCCAGCGCCATCAGCAGCGTGCCGCGGATGCGCGATTGCAGGTTTTCGGCCGTCAGCCCCGTGGGCACGCCCCCCAGGGCGGGGGTGAGGGTCTGGTCAAATCCCTGCATCAGGGGTGCGATCGGCAGGGTGGTGGTGGCGAGCCCCAGGCGCTGGGCCAGGGTCGTGGCGTCATCGAGCGAGCCGGCGGAACTCCAGGGGGAGGGCATCAGCACCGCCTGCAGCTGCTTGGGCCCCAGGGCTGCGGCGGCAATCACCGCCACCAGGGCCGAGTCGATGCCACCGCTCAGCCCCAACAGGGCGGCGCGGAAGCCGCATTTGCGGGCGTAATCGCGCACCCCCAGCACCAGGTTGCGCAGCAGCAGTTCTTCTGGGGGCGGCAGAGAGGTGGGGGCTGCCGCTGCTGGGCTGCCGCCGGCATCCCAGCAGGCCAGGTCGGTGGCGGCGAAGGCCAGTTGGCAGGGCACCCCGCCGCCGGGGGTGCCCACGAAGCTGCCCCCATCGAAGATCAGCTCATCGTTGCCACCCACCTGGTTCACGTAGAGCACCGGGCAGCCCAGCCGATCGGCGGCGGCGGCGGCCAGCTGGCGCCGCAGCTCCGCCTTGCCCTGGGCGAAGGGGGAGGCGGAGAGGTTGAGCAGCAGATCCGGCCGCAGGGCCTGCAGCTCCCCGATGGGATCGGCCCCCAGCAGCCGTTGCCCCAGCAGCCGCTCCTCCACCCAGAGGTCTTCGCAGAGGGTGAGCCCCAGGCGCCAGCGCCGCCCGCCCCGCTCCAGCTCCAGCAGGCAGGGCTGGTCGGCGGGGCGGAAATAGCGCCGCTCGTCGAAGACGTCGTAACTGGGCAGCAGCCGCTTGCGGGCCACCACCCGCCATCCCTGGGCCTCCACCAGGGCCGCAGCGTTGAACAGATCGGGTTGCTGGCCATCGCTGGCGGGTTCACTCACCCCCAGCAGCAGGGCCAGCCCGGCCGGCAGCTGGTCCGCCAGCTGATCGAGGGCCTGGTGCTGGCGCTGCCGCAGCGCCGGCCGCAGCAGCAGATCCCGGGGTGGATAGCCCCACAGCGCCAGCTCCGGCGCTACCACCAGCTCGGCCCCCTGGTCGGCCGCCGTCCGGCAGGCCTGCAGCAGCTGCTGGCCGTTGCCCAGCAGGTCGCCCACCAGCGGATTGATCTGGGCGAGGGCGATGCGCATCAGCGGGCGGGCGGGGAGCTGGGCTGCCCCAGGCCGTAGAGATTGTGCTTGACCAGCTCCGCCCACAGCACCGGCGGCACCAGCTCCGGACTGGGTTGCTCCCGGATGGTGGAGCTGGCGCTGGCGGGCACCGGCAGCGCCAGCAGCTCCGGGGTCCCCCCCAGCCGCCGCAGGGGCTCGAGGCAACTGGGGTCGAAGGGGTAGCCCTGGCGGGGCACCACCGCCAGCCGGCAGCGCTGCAGCAGGTCGGCGGCCCGGTGCCAGCGCGGCACCTGTTCCGCCAGGTCTCCCCCCACCACGAACACCAGCGGGCGCTGGGGCCAGCGCGCCTCGGCCCGCTCCAGGGTCTCCAGGGCCCGGGGGCTGCTGAGGCTCTGCACCAGCTCCACCCGCGGATCGGCCAGGTCGTTCACCAGGGCCTGGAGCAGGTCGGCCCGCAGCGCCAGGGGGGCGCCGTGCTGCTTGAGCGGGTTGTCGCTGGCCCAGGTGGCCACCTGCCCGTAATGGTTGGCCAGGCCCGCCAGCAGGGCGCGATGGCCGGCGGTGGGTGGGTCGGCGCTGGTGCCGAACAACGCCAGGGGCGGCTGGCTCATGGCAGCAGCGTCTGCAGCTGCAGGCGGGGCTCTTCACGCCCTTGCCATTGCTGCAACCAGGCCCGGGCCTGAGGGTCCTGATGGGCCAGGCGCCGCAGCAGCGAGGCGGGCCGCAGGCGGCCGTGCTGGGCGCTGCGCAGCAGTTCCGCCGCCGCCAGGCGCCCGGTGACGCGCGTGGTGTGCACCGCCAGGGCGGCCTGGGCCAGGGCCACCGGCGCCGCGGGGGCCAGGCTGAGACCGCCGCTCAGGGGGGCCGCCAGCAGCAGCAGCTGCCGCAGGCCGCCGAGTAGCAGTTGGATGCCCAGCTGGGTGCCCCCCAGCAGGGCGTTCTGGGCGGAGAGGCGGGTGAGCAGGGCGCGGGCGCCGCCGCCCCCCAGTTCCAGGCCGTAGAGCTCACACAGCTGCACCACCAGGGCCGTGTCCAGGGCCAGTCCGCCGGCCAGATCCAGCAGCAGCAGTGGGTTGGCGGCCACGCCGGTGGCCTTGAGGGCGGCGTAGCGGCCGATCAGGCCCTGGGCGGCGCTGCGGCCCCGTTGCAGCCGCCACTGGTGCAACTGCTGGCCGAAGCGATCGGCGGCCCGCAGGCCATTGAGCCCCAGCAGCAGCGCGCCATGCTCGTCCAGCAGCGTCAGCAGCGCCCGCCGCAGGGGCGCGATCTGAGGGGGGAGGGGCGTGCTGCGCACCCGGCCGTCATCCATCAGCTGGGCCTGCCGCGGTGCCGAGGCCACCGCCACCAGCTCCAGCTGGCGGGCTGGGGCGGGCAGCCGGCGGCGGATGCTGGCGATCAGGGCGTCGTGCTCCGCCTCGGGCCAGCAGTCGATGCGGTTGAGCACCAGCAGCAGCGGTTTTCCCGCCGCCAGCAGCTGCTCCAGCGCCTCGGCCTCGGGGGTGGTGAGGTCGCCATCCAGCACCAGCAGCACCAGGTCGGCCCCCACCGCCAGCCGTGCCGCCAGCCGCTGGCGCGCGTGGGCGGCGATTTCATCGATGCCCGGGGTGTCCACCAGCTCCACCCCTGCCAGGCCCGGCACCGCCACGGCCCAGGGTTCCCGTTGCTGGCGGCGGGTGCAGCCGTGGGCCACATCGGTGGCGAACACGCTGTGGCCCAACAGGGCATTGAGCAGGCTCGACTTGCCCACCCCCACCCGGCCGAACACGGCGACCCGCAGCCGGCGCTCCGCCAGGGCCCGCAGCTGCTGATCGAGGGCCTTGAGCTCCGGCCCCAGGGCGGCCCGCTCCCGGTCGCTCAGCCGCAGCTCGGCCCGCCACTGCCGCAGCAGCAGTTCCGAGCGTTCAGCGCTGGAGGGAGCACCCAAGGCTGGCGGGGCAGTCGGCATGCATTGAAGCGGTTGTGCCATCGTCGCGCTCAGGACCGCCCTGTGCCTCGGGGCCCCATGCCGATCTCCATGTTGATGTCGCAGGACGTGTACGCCGAGCGCCGTGCCCGCTTCGTGGAAGCCCTGGGGGGCGCGGCGGCCGTGATTCCGGCGGCCCCCTTGGTGACGCACCACGCCGATTGCGAATGGCCCTTCCGCCAGAACAGCGATTTCTGGTACCTCACCGGGTTTGACGAGCCGGAGGCGGTGGCGCTGTTCCTGCCCCACCGTCCGGAGGGGGAGCGCTTTGTGCTGTTCGTGCAGCCCAGGGAGGCCAGCGCCGAGGTATGGAACGGCTTCCGCTGGGGGTGCGAGGGGGCGGTGGAGCGCTTCGGTGCTGATCGGGCCCACCCCCGCAGTGAATTGGTGGAGCGGCTGCCCGACTACCTCAAGGGGGCCGAGGCCATCGCTTTCCGGGTGGGCCGCCATCCGGCGGTGGAGCCGCTGGTGTTGCAGGCCTGGGGTGCCCAGCTCGACCGAGCCCCCCGTAGCGGAGCGGCGGCCCTGGGGCTGGTGGCCCCCTGCCCGCTGTTGCACGGGCTGCGGCTGCGCAAGGCCCCCGAGGAGTTGGTGCGGATGCGCGAGGCGGCGCGGATTTCAGCGGAGGCCCATGAGCTGGCCCGCCAGGTGGCCCGGCCTGGCCTCAACGAACGTCAGGTGCAGGCGGTGATCGAACAGCACTTCCTGGAGCAGGGGGCCCGCGGCCCCGCCTATGGCTCGATCGTGGCGGGCGGCGACAACGCCTGCGTGCTCCACTACACCGCCAACAACGCCGAGCTGCGGGACGGCGATTTGCTGCTGATCGACGCCGGTTGCTCCCTGAACGACTACTACAACGGCGACATCACCCGCACCTTCCCGATCAACGGTCGCTTTAGCGGCGAGCAGCGCGCTCTCTATGAGCTGGTGCTGGCGGCCCAGGAGGCGGCGGTGGCGGCGGTGGCACCGGGGCAGACCGCCGAGGGGGTGCATGACACGGCCGTACGGGTGCTGGTGGAGGGCCTGCTGGATCTGGGGCTGCTGAGTGGCGACGCCGACGGGATCATCGAGCAGGGGGCCTACCGCCACCTCTACATGCACCGCACCGGCCATTGGCTGGGCTTGGACGTGCACGATGTGGGCGCCTATCGCCTGGGCGAACACCATGTGGCCCTGGAGCCGGGGATGGTGCTCACGGTGGAGCCCGGCCTCTACGTGAGCGATCGCCTGCCGGTGCCGGAGGGCCAGCCCGCCATCGCCGACCGCTGGAAGGGGATCGGCATCCGCATCGAGGACGACGTGGCGGTGACCGACCACGGCCACGAGAACCTCACCGCGGCGGCCCTGAAGACCCCCGTGGCCCTCGAGCGCTGAGGGGCCGCCGTCGCCCTCAGGTCAGCAGCTGCTCCAACACCGTCAGCACCTGGTCGGTGCGATCCAGCAGCCGGTCGGCGCCGGCGGCCCGCAGCTGCTGGCCGTAGCGCTCCCGCTGGGCGGATGCCTCGGCGGCCTGCAGGTGCGGCGGTGGTACCGCCAGGCTGATGAACCGTTGCTGGGGCTGTTGCTCCCGGGCGCGGGCCACCGTGAGCACATCGGCCACGGTGTCCCCCAGGTAGGCCACGGGGGCGGCGTCTTCACCGAGGGGGGCCTGCAGCAGCTGTTCCGCCAGCCGCAGGAAGCCGGTGGGATCGGGTTTGTCGGGGGCATCCCCCATGGCGATCAGCGGCGGTGCCGCCAACCCCAGCCGCTGCTCCAGCACGAAGCGCGCTGAGGGGGGCTCCGCTCCGCTCACGAACCCCCAGCGCACACCGGCGGCGCTGAGCTGCTCGAACAGGTGCTGCTCCACCA
>JBEIQU010000085.1:0-6917 GCA_040376355.1 Prochloraceae cyanobacterium
GGGTGCTGTGTCACGCCATTGCAGCGGTGGCGTCTGGCTGGGGCTCAGCCTCACGAACCAGAACACCAGGGCAAACACCAGCCCCAGGGTGGCCACCATGCCGATGATCACGGTCCGGTCGGGGAGGGGGTTCATGGGGGACTCCTCAGGCCTGGTCGGTACGGATGCACTGCAGCGTGTTGCGCCCCTGCTCGAGGGTGAGGTTGTCGCCCCAGAGAATCAGCAGCATCTCACCGTTGCGGTAACGCAGCCCCGGTTCGGTGCTCGTTTCCCGGAACAGGGTGATGCCAGCGGGTCCACTGATTAGTGACGCCTGGGAGGCGTTGCGCTCCACCACCAGGGCACCGCGATCGCCACAGAGGAAGCGTTCGCGCAGCTCGTAGTCCTCCCACCAGGGGCTGCTCATGGCCAGCATCGGCAGCAGGCTCAGGCTGATCATGGCCGGATCGGACTGTTCTCCCCCCGCAGCACGCAGTGGTCGATCGACCAGTCGTAGTGGCTCCACACGGTGGGCGGCAGCTTGTAGCTGGCTTCCTCAAAGCCATCCAGCAGCACCCCACTGGGGCGGGCGGAGCAGTAGGGGCGGCTGCCGGGTTTGGCCAGGTACTGCTGGTGGTAGGCCTCGGCGAAATAGAAGGGCTCGCCGCTGGCGATCTCCGTAGTGATCTCGCCGCGACCGGCGGCGCTGAGCAGCTCCTGATAGCGCCGCCGCGAGGCGTTAGCCCGGTGCAACAGCTCCGGGTCCTCGACGTAGATCGCCGATCGGTACTGGGTGCCGGTGTCGTTGCCCTGGGCCATGCCCTGGGTGGGGTCGTGGCATTCCCAGAACAGCTTCAGCAGATCGCTGAAGTCGATGGCGTTGACATCCCACACCACCCGCACCACCTCCGTGTGGCCCGTGGCTCCGGAGCACACTTCGTCGTAGGTGGGGTTCGGGGTGTAGCCGCCGGCGTAGCCCACGGCGGTGCAGACCACACCGGGCAGGCGCCAGAACCCTTTCTCAGCCCCCCAGAAACAGCCGCAGCCGAACAGGGCCTCCTGCTGGCTGGTGCTCAACGGGGCCTTGAGGGCCGTGCCCAGCACCGCGTGGCGATCCGCCGTGGGAATCGCGGTGCCGCGTCCGGGCAGGGCCGCCTCGGGGGTCACCAGCTTGGTTTTGCTGCCTGCCATGGCCTGAAACAGTCCGAACACTCGGGTTTTGGTGCAAGCGTCCGCGCGAGCCTAGGGGCTTCAGCCCTGCGCTGACCCCGGTTCCAGGGCGATGTGGTTGAGCAGGGTGGTGGTGAAGGCGAACAGCAGAAACGGCAGCGACAGCACCAGGATCAGGCCCACCCCCACGAGGGCGAACATGGGCCGGCTGGCCCCCATCAACGCCAGACCCGCCGCCAGGCTGGCGAAGATCACCAGCATCCAGATCAGGATCTGCCCGTAGATGTCCCCGAAGGTGAGGGTGCAGCGCAGGCGGTAGGGCACACCGGCGGTCATGGCAACAACGGCGCGAGGCTGCCTCCAGCTAAGCCACGGTTCCCCGGCTTGTCTGCTTCGCGGCACACAGTGTGATGGCCGCTGCGTTGGCCCGCCTCAGGCCGCGCGGCTGAGCTGTTGCTCCGCCTGTTCCCGTTCCCACAGGCGGCGGTAGGTGCCGCTCTGGCCCACCAGCGTGTTGTGGTGGCCCTGCTGCACCAGTCGACCGCTGTCGAGCACCAGGATGCGATCGCAGGCCGCCGCGGCCGAGAGCTGGTGGCTCACCATCAGGATCGTGCGCTGCCGCTGTTGGCGCACCGCCTCGAGGATGGCGGCGGCGGTGTTGTTGTCCACACTGGCCAGGGCGTCATCGAGAACCAGCAACGGCGCCTGCATCAGCAAGGCCCGCCCCAGGGCGGTGCGCTGCCGCTGGCCGCCGCTCAGGGTGATGCCGCGTTCCCCCACCAGGGTGCTGTAGCCATCGGGGAAGCCGCGGATGTCCGCCTCCAAACGGGCCTGCACCGCGGCCTGCTCCACCGTGGCTTGATCGGCATCGGGAGCGCCGTAGCGCAGGTTGTCCGCCAGGCTGGCGGTGAACAGGAAGCCCTCCTGGGGCACCAGGGCCACCTGCCGCCGCAGGGTGTCCAGGTCGACGCGGGTGACATCAGTGCCGTTCAGCCAGAGCTGGCCGGCGGGCACCTCCACCATGCGTCCGAGGGCTCGCACCAGGGTGGTCTTGCCGCAGCCCACCGGCCCCACCACCGCCACCAGCTCGCCGGGCTCCAGCCGGAAGCTCACCCCGTCGAGGGCCAGCCGTTCACTGTCGGGGTAGCGGATGGTCAGGCCGCGCGCCTCCAGGGCTGCACCCTCGCCATTGCGGGGCTGTTGCAGCGGCTGGGGCTGCGCTGGTGATTGGATCTGCGGTTGGCGGCGCAGCAGCTCCTCCACCCGCTCCAGGCTCACCTGGCCCGTCTGGAAGCTGTTGAGCGTGAAGCCCAGCAGGGCGGTGGGGAACACCAACCGCTCCACAAACAGAATCAAAGCCACCAGGTCGCCGATCGAGAGCCGGCCGCTCTCCAGCTGGCCACTGCCCAGGGCCAGCAACAGCAGCAGGCTCACGGAACTGATGCCCTCTAGCAGCGGGAACAACGTGCTGCGGGTGCGGGCCAGCTGCAGGGCGTCGTCGCGGTAACGGCGGTTGCGCTCGGCGAAGGCCTGCCGTTCGGTGGTCTCCTGGCCGTAGATCTTGATGGCGCTGATGCCGGAGAGGTCCTCCTGGATCAGATCGCTCAGCTGGGCCAGGGCCTCTTGCTGGCGCCGCTGCTGTTTCATCATGCGGCCGCCGAATAGCCGCACGATCACCAGCATCAGCGGGTAGAGCCCCACCGCCGCCAGGCTCAGCCAGGGGTCGATCGCCAGCATGGCCGGCAGGGTGAGGGCGTAGGCCAGGGCCGTGTTGGTCAGGCTGAGCACCGCAAAGCCCAGCAGGCGCCGCACGTTCTCCACGTCGCTGGTGGCGCGGCTGATCACCTCGCCGCTGCCGGTGGTCTGCACCCAGCCCGGCTCCTGGCGGAGCATGTGGTCGAAGATCTTCTGCTTAAGGTCCGCCTCCACCTGGCGGCCCACGCCGAACACCAGCATCCGCGACCACAGCCGCACGGCCCCCATCACGGTGGCGAGGCTGATGATCAGCAGCGCCTGGCGCAGCACATCGGCCACGCTGAAGCCGTCCTGCAGGTCGTCGATCACACCGCGCACCAGCAGCGGGATCGACACGCTCAGCAGGTTGACCACCACCAGCGCCGCCATGCCCAGCAGCACCGTGCGGCGATAGGGGCGCAGGTAGCGCCCGATCAGGCCGAAGCGGATCGCCGCCATGGAGCTCAGCAAGTGCTGCCAACCTAGGGAGCCGAACCCGACGGCCCATGGACGAGCAGCAGCCGCAGTCCCATCCTCTGTATGCCACCGACCGGGAGCTGGTGGACCAGCTGCTGGCCACCGAAACCCCCGCCGAGGCGGAGCTCGTGAACCTGGGTCGCTTGCTGATGCGCTACACCGGCTTCCCCGGAGCCCACGATCTCCAGGACGACCTGGACAAGACCCTGCGCCTGTGGGGCCTCAGCCGCGATCAGCTCAACCAGCGCTGCCGGGCCATCTGGGAGGCGGGCTACCGCCCCGGCGTGCGCGCCGAGGAGCAATCCGTCGGCTCCGGTTTCGATACGGCCGACCAGGACAGCCCCTGAGTCGTTGCCTCGCCACTGTTCAGTTCTGTTCAACAGAGTCCGCACCCATGGCCGCCGCATCCCTGTCCTGGTCGTCGCTGCTGGAGCAGCTGCTGCAGGGGCATTCCCTGGCTGCCGCTGAGGCCACGGCCCTGATGCAGGCCTGGCTGGCGGAGGAGCTGCAACCGGTGCAGACCGGTGCGCTGCTGGCGGCCCTGCGGGCCAAGGGGGTGACCGGGGAGGAGCTGGCCGCCATGGCCCAGGTGCTGCGCCAGGCCTGTCCGCTGCCGGGGGAGCGGCCGGCCCTGCCGCTGGTGGACACCTGCGGTACCGGGGGGGATGGCGCCAATACCTTCAACATCTCCACCGCCGTAGCGTTCGTGGCCGCCGCCTGCGGAGCCCATGTGGCCAAGCACGGCAACCGCAGCGCCAGCGGCAAGGTGGGCTCGGCCGACGTGCTGGAGGCGGTGGGCCTCAACCTGGCGGCCCCCGCGCAGCGGGTGCTGGATGCCCTGCCCGCCGCCGGCGTCACCTTTCTGTTCGCCCCCGGCTGGCATCCCGCCCTGGTGGGTCTGGCACCACTGCGGCGCGCCCTGGGGGTGCGCACCGTGTTCAATCTGTTGGGTCCCCTGGTGAACCCCCTGCGGCCCGATTTTCAGGTGCTCGGGGTGGGGGCAGCGGAGCTGCTGGATCCGATGGCCGAGGCCCTGGCCCGGCTGGGGGTGCAGCGGGCCGTGGTGGTGCATGGCCATGGGGGGCTGGATGAGGCCTCCCTCTCCGGGGCCAATGACCTGCGCCTCGTCGAGGCGGGGCAAGTGCGCGCCGATCAGCTGCTGCCCGCCAGTCTGGGGTTGACCCCGGCCGGTCTGGATCAGCTGGCGGGGGGTGAGCTGCAGGACAACAGCCGCATCCTGGAGGCGGTGCTGCAGGGCGCAGGCAGCCCCGCTCAGCGCGATGTGGTGGCCCTCAATGCGGCTCTGGTGCTCTGGGCCGCAGGCCGCGCCGGCAGCGTGGCGGAGGCTGTGCCTGTTGCCCTGGAGGCCATGGCCAGCGGGGCAGCCTGGGCCCGGCTGCAGGCCCTGCGCACCGCCCTGGCCTGAACCCCTGCAGGGGATGATGGGCCCATGACGACGGATCGCCCCACCCACCCTGCCCTGCTGGTGCTGGCCGATGGCCTGGTGCTGCGCGGGGACGCCTTCGGTGCCCAGGGCACCGCCGTGGGGGAGGTGGTGTTCAACACCGGCATGACCGGCTATCAGGAGGTGATGACGGATCCCAGCTATGCCGGGCAGCTGGTGACCTTCACCTACCCGGAGCTGGGCAACACCGGCGTGAATGGCGCCGACCAGGAGGCCGATGTTCCCCATGTGCGAGGGGTCATTGCCCGTCAGCTGGTGCCCCAGCACAGCAGCTGGCGTGCCGAAGACAGCCTCGAGGCCTGGCTGCAGCGCCACAACGTGGTGGGCATCAGCGGCCTCGACACCCGAGCCCTGGTTCGGCACCTGCGCGAGGGGGGGGCCATCAACGGCGCCATCAGCAGCGATGGCAGCACCCCGCAGCAGCTGCTGGAGCGGGTGCGCTCCGCCCCCTCCATGGCCGGCCTCAACTTGGCCGAGCAGGTCACCACCGCCGCGCCGTACCAATGGGAGGCGCTCTGCGCCGCTGCGTTTGATCAGCGCCGCCAGCAGGCACCGGAGCGTCCCTACCGCGTGGTGGCCATCGACTTCGGTATCAAGCGGGCGATCCTCGAGCGCCTGGCCGCCCACGGCTGCGCGGTCACGGTGCTGCCGGCCTCCGCCAGCCTGCAGCAGGTGCTCGAGCTCAACCCCGAGGGGGTCTTCCTCTCCAATGGCCCGGGCGATCCGTCAGCCGTCAGCGGCGGCATCGCCCTGGCGCAGGGTCTGCTGCAGCAGCCAGATCTGCCGGTGTTCGGCATCTGCCTGGGTCACCAGATCCTGGGGCTGGCCCTGGGGGGCAGCACCTACAAGCTCGGCTATGGGCACCGCGGTCTGAACCACCCCTGCGGCAGCCCCGGCAGCGTGGAGATCACCAGCCAGAACCACGGCTTCGCCCTGGATGCCGACTCCCTGCCCGTGGACTCCGTGGAGGTCACCCACGTCAACCTCAACGACCGCACCGTGGCGGCTCTGGCCCATCGCCAGCGGCCGGTGTTCGGCGTGCAGTACCACCCGGAGGCCAGCCCGGGCCCCCACGACGCCGATCATCACTTCGGTCGCTTTGCCGCCCTGATGGCCCAGCGCCGCCCTTGAGGCGCGGCCGCGGCGATTCCGCACGGATTGTTGCGGGCCTGTCCGTTCCGAAAACTCTCCCTACACTGCGGTCGCCTGTGTCATCCGAGGTCAGGAGCCATCACGGATCTGCAGCGATTGACCGTGTCCCTGCGCGGTGGCTTTGAGCAGCAGGACGGATGTCTGCTGTTCAGTTTCACTGGCCAGCTCGACGCCTACTCCGAGAAGCAGTTTCTCGCCTTCATCAACGAGCACCTCACCAGTAGCCCCCAGCCGCTGGTGCTGGATCTGAGCCGGATCGATTTCATCGACTCCTCCGGTCTGGGTTCCCTGGTGCAGTTCGCCAAGCAGTGCACTCAGCAGCGCACCCAGTTCCTGGTGGTGGGCAATGCCCGGGTGGTGCAGACGGTGAAACTGGTGAGACTCGAGGAGTTCCTCCATCTCCAGCCCGACCTCGACACCGCCCTCGGAGCCATCGCCGCCTGAGTCGGGGCTGAACACCCCCGCCCCCTGGCTGGCGGCCCTGGAGCCCAGCCGGCTGCAGGGTGAGCTTGGGCCGCTGCAGTTGGCCTGGCTCGGGGATGCGGTGTGGGAGCTGCACCAGCGGCTGCGCCGCTGCCGCCAGCCCGGCCGCAGCGCCGATCTGCACCGGTCGGTGGTGGCCGAGGTGCGTGCCGATGCCCAGGCTGCAGCCCTCAGTCGGCTGGAAACTGCTGGGCTGCTCACCGAAGCGGAGCTAGATCTGGTGAGGCGCGGTCGCAACCGGGCCGGCCGCGGCCCCCGCCGCGGTGACGCCGCCGCCTATGGCCAGGCGACGGGATTTGAGACAATGGTGGGCTGGCTGTTTCTGCAGAACCCCAGCCGCCTTGGCCAGCTGCTGGCGCACCTCGAAGACGCCGTCCCATAGATCCTTTGCCCCGCCGTCCATGAGCCCCCGTTTTGATCGCCGCAGGGACCAGGGCCAGGGCTCCGGAGCCGGGGA
>JBEIQU010000099.1:0-6189 GCA_040376355.1 Prochloraceae cyanobacterium
GGCAACACATCGCCGCTGTGGGCGGCAAAGCCCAGGATCCGCTGGCCAGCCGGGCGCTGCTGCACCAGCTCCTGCAGCAGATCGGGCACCGTCTGCCAACCGACGGCCAGATGGGCTTCGAGGTCCTGCTTGTGGAGCTTGTCGGCCTGGGGAGCCGCCGGCCGGTGGTCCGCCACGGCGGCGGCCATGGCGATGGCCTCAACCCCGCTCTGGCGTTGGCGCAGCTCCTGCTGGAGCTCGGCACCGGTGTCAATGCGCTGGCAGCTGAGCCCCTCCAACCAGGCGGGCTCCACCTGCAGGGGGCCATGCAGCAGCTGCACCTCCGCCCCCCGCAGCCGAGCGGCCTGGGCCAGGAGCACCCCCATGCGGCCGGTGCTGGGGTTGCTGATGCAGCGGGCCGGATCCAACCATTCGCGGGTGGGGCCGGCGGTCACCAGCAGGCGCCGCCCCTGCCAGTCCCGCCGCCAGCCCCAAGTCACCAGGGAGTCCAGGGCCAAGAGCAACAGCTCCGGCTCCGCCATGCGGCCGGTGCCCTGGCGGTCGCAGGCCAGCAGCCCCTCAGCGGGTCCCAAGGGCAACACCCGTTCAAACCCTTGCAGCTGCTGCCAATTGGCCAGCACCCCCGGGGAGGCCCACATGGTGGTGTTCATGGCGGCGGCCGCCAGCACCGGGGCCTCGGTGGCCAAGAGGGTCGAGGCCAACAGGCTGTCGCCCAGGCCATGCACCCAGCGGCCCAGGCTGGTGGCCGACAGCGGCGCCAACAGCACCAGCTCTGCCCATTCCGCCAGCTCCACATGCAGGGGCCGGGCGGCGGTGTGGCTCCACTGATCGGCATCCAACCAGCAGCGCTGACGGCTAAGGCTGGCCAGGGCCACCGGGCTCACCAGCCGCTCAGCGCTAGGGGTGAGCACACAGCGCACCTCCGCCCCGCGCTTGGCGAGGGCGCTCACCACCAGCGGCAGCTTCACCGCAGCGATGCTGCCGCTGATGCCCACCAGGATGCGCCGGCCCGCCAGCGGCTCCTGGGGGCCGAGCGGCTCAGTCCTCATCGAAGGGTTCCTGATCCACCAGGTGCACGTAGGGGCGGGCCAGTTCGGGGCGATGAATCGCCACAGCCCGCAGCAGATGCCAGTCCTGCAGCCCGGCGAAGGGGCTGGGGTAGTCGTCCTCCTCGAGGCGCTGGGCCAGGGCCGCCATCGCGGCCTCATCCAGGGAGGCGATCAGCTCTGCGGTGATGGTGGGGGCGTCAGTCATGGCAGGGGTGCAGGGCTGGCAAAGGCTGATAAGTTCTGGCCAGGACGCTGCCGCAGCGGGGTCCACACCGGGGAATTAGCTCAGCTGGTAGAGCGCTGCGATCGCACCGCAGAGGTCAGGGGTTCGAGTCCCCTATTCTCCATCCACCTTTAGAACCGCGCCGGGTGCGCGACTCTGAAGCGATGGCGCAGCGATCAACCAGCGATGAATTGGAGTGCTGAGGCGGAAGCCAAATTGAAGGAGGTGCCCTTCTTCGTGCGGCCGGCGGTGCGCAAGCGCATCGAAGCGCTGGCCGGCGAAAGCGGCCGCGATGGGATCGATCTGGCCTTCTTTGAGGAGGCGAAAGCACGCTTCGGACAGAAGTAATGTTTGGTGCTTGATGGGCGATGCGGTAAAAGGGACACAAATGTTCCCGGTTTCCGGCCCAGCAGATGTCGCAGTCGAAGCGCGAGCAGGTGGTGAGCCACCTGCGCTACATCCGCCAGGAGCTGCGTGAAATGCACCAGGGCGTCATGGAAGACGGCCTGTTACCCGAAGCCGGTGAAGTGCGTGGCGTGATGGCCCAGATGGAAGCGCTGCTAGAGCTGCTGGAAGGCAAAGGGGCCCGCAAGAAGGACAGCGACGGCTGATTGACCAGCTTTCCCCCGCCGCAACGAACCCGGCTGCAGCGCAGCCTCGGCGGAGCCTGGCCCCAGCTGGAGCAATGGGCCAGCAACCCCTGGCGACGGCTGTCTCTGCTGTTGATCGTGCTGCTTGGGGCGTTCGTGCTGGGCAACGCCATCGGCACCCTCACCGGCGCGCGGGCCTTCCTGGATCCGGTGGCGGCCCTGCTGTGTGTGGTGCTGATCGAACTTGCCATCCGGCTGCGGGGCCCCCTGCGCCGGCGCCCCGGTGATCGGCTGGGGCTGGAGCTGGTGGACATGACCCGGATGGGGTTCAGCTACGGGCTGCTGTTGGAGGGCTTCAAGCTCCTCTGAGCAGACACGCGCCCTCCCCAGCGCTCAACTGGCCGCCAGCAGATACAGCAACGCCATCCGGATCGGGATGCCGTTGGTCACCTGCTCCTCCACGAGGGAGCGCTGCGGATCATCGAGCAGGGCTCCACTCAGTTCCACCCCACGGTTCACAGGCCCGGGATGGAGCACCGGCACGGCAGCGCCGCAGCGCTCCAGGCGCGCATGGGTGAGGCCGTACTGGCGGTGATAGCTCTCGAGGGAGGTGAGCAGCTGCTGCTGCATGCGCTCCTTCTGAAGACGCAGGGTCATCACCGCATCGGCGCCCACCAAGGCTTGGTCAAGATCCCGCTCCACCACCACCGTGCCGCGGCGGGCCACCGGATCCCGGCTCTGCCCCGGCGGCGGGGCCTCCACAAAAGCGGCAAACGCCTCCGGCAACAGGGTGGGGGGGCCGCACAGCACGACATCGGCGCCGCAGGCGGTGAGGGCCCAAAGATTGGAGCGGGCCACCCGGGAATGGAGCACATCGCCCACGATCGCGATGCGGCGACCGCGCAGGGCCTCGGGCGTAGGGGCCTCCGGGGCAAACTGTCGCGCCAGAGTGAAGAGATCCAGCAGCCCCTGGCTGGGGTGGCTGTGCAGGCCATCGCCGCCGTTGAGCACCGAGACCCGCTCGCCGGTGGCGTCCAGATCGCGGGCGAGGCTGGCGGGCACGCCGGTGCAGCGGTGGCGCACCACCAGCAGATCGGCCCCCATGGCCACGTAGGTGCGCACCGTATCCAGCAGGCTTTCGCCTTTGCTCAGGGAGCTGGAGGAGGGCGAAAAGCTCTGCACATCGGCGGAGAGCCGTTTGGCCGCCAACTCGAAGCTGCTGCGCGTGCGGGTGCTGGGCTCAAAAAACAGCGTGGTCACCAGCCGCCCCTGCAGGGCCGGCAGCTTGCGGGCACCGCTGGTGGGCATGGCGCGAAAGCGCTGGGCCAGCTCCAGAACGGTGGCGTAATCCTCAAGCGAAAAGGCCGCCAGATCGAGCACGTGGCGGTGGGTCCAGTCGCTCAAGGCTGCCGGCGGCACTCAGCTCCAGGCTAGAAGCCCGCGGCGCCGCTGGCCACGGTCCAGGCCTCAGCGGCGCGGGGGTTGCGATCGCCCCGGGCACGGCGACTCACACTGCGGCTCGTGCGCAGGTACCAGCGCCAGGGCCAATCCTGGGCCTCGCTGATGCCGATCCGTGTGGTCTGCCGGAGATCGGCTTCGCCCAGATCGGCCCACTGCGGCGGACGCGGTGCCAACCACAGCCCCCGCTCAGGGCATGCGGGCTGGGCGTCATGGCGGCAATCCAATCCAAAGCGCCGAGCCAACAGCGCCGGGCCGGCGGCCACCCGCTCCGGCTCCCCAGGCATGGCCAGTGCCCGTAGCAACACGCCATTGGCCCAGTCGGCGCGGCCCGTCACCACGTTCACACAGTGGTGAATGCCATAGCTCACATAGACATACAACCGCCCAGGCTCACCAAACAGCGTGTCGTTGCTGGGGGAGCGGCGTCGGTAGCCGTGGCAGGCGGGCTCCTCTTGGGAATACGCCTCCGTTTCCACAATCACCCCCCACAACCGCTCACCATCCGCTTGGCGCTTCACCAGGAGGCAGCCGATCAGCTCGGGAGCAACCTGCTCGGCGGGGCGGGCGAAAAAAGATTCGGGGAGATGCTGGGGGAGCGTGGTGGCTATGGGAGTGGCTTGGAGAGGAGCAGTTAATCAGCGGGTGAAACCGCTTTAGAGGGCTGAAGATACATCATAAAAAGAATGAGGCCGCCAGCATAAGGAATCAGGCTCACAAGCAGAAACCAAGGATTAAATCCAGCATCCCTAAGCCGCCTGACCTGAATAGAGATATTAGGGACGATTGTTGCCACAGAATAAATAACGACAAGTGCAATCGGCGCAATGGCCACAGAATCACCAACTAAGGCAACTAAGATTGCAATGAGGGCCAGGAAAATGACTAGTATGATTACATTAGCTGCCACAGCAAGCCAGAAATCCACTCGGTTTGTCTTGCCTTCAAATACGAAAGACTTAACCCAGAAGGCCCTATAAGAGTCAATCATAATCTCAAAATTAACCCAAATGTAGCACCAGGCGCATCATGTGCCTGCTTATGGCAAAAGTCAACTATTATCAACCATCAAAGGCAAGCATCTCCTGCGAATACGCCTCCATTTCCACAATCACCCTCGCCGAATCTGACCGCCTTCTTGACACTTGACCATCAGGCAGCCAATCAGCCTGGGGGGAAACCTGCTCGGCGGGACGGACAAAGACAGTGAGAGGCGGTGGTGGGTGGGGTGCTGGACTTGTCAAAAGCGGGGAGAGGAGCGACAGGAGACCCCAGCAGTGAAGAAACGAGTCAGCGGCAGGCACTGGCTGGAGGGGTGACTAGAACCGGAGCTGGATGCTCTGCCCAAACCATGCGGCTACAACAGCGGGTTGCCCTGATCACCGGCGGCGATCGCGGCCTGGGGCTGGGGATCGCTCAAGCCTTCGCCCGCGAGGGTGCCCGGATTTGCATCGCCAACCGCCATCTTGAATCGGGGCAGGCTGCAGCAGCGGAGATCTGCCAGGCCGGCGGAACGGCCATCGCGGTGGGCATGGATGTGTGTGATGAAGCCGAGGTGGATCAGGCTTTTGCCGCATGTGCGCAGCAGTGGGGAGGGGTCGACATCCTGGTGAGCAATGCCGGCGTGCAACACATTCAGCCCCTGCGCGACTTGGCATTGACGGATTGGCAGCGCATGCTGGCCGTTCATCTCGACGGCGCGTTCCTCACCACGCGGGCAGCCCTGCGCAGCATGGAGACCAAAGGCCGCGGCGGAAACATCCTCTACATCGGATCGCTTTACAGCATCACCTCAGCAAAGGCTCAAGGGCCCCTATATCACCGCCAAACATGGGTTGGTGGGGCTCTGTCAGGCCACAGCCCGTGAAGGCATCGAGCACGGCATCCGCTGCAACATCATCGAGCCAGGCTTCATTCGCACCGAATTGTTGGAGAAACAGATTCCCGAGCAGGCAAAAGCCCTCGGCATCTCCGAAGAGGAGGTCGTACAAAAGCTGTTTCTGGCTGACACCGTGGACGGCTGTTTCACCACGGTGGAAGAGGTGGCCGAGGCTGCTGTGTTCTTTGCCTCATATCCCACGAGTGCCCTCACCGGCCAATCGTTGGCGGTGAGCCACGGGATGGTGATGCACTAGCCCCTGAGGCCTTAGACAACTGAGCGCGTCAACCGCGCCTCCACCAACGCAACGACGACTCACGTCGCTCCCTATCGCCATCACGGTTGCCATTGGCTCTTCGGAATCTCACTGCCAATGGATGACAGCCATCAGAAGCTGAACAGAAGGATTACGGCAGGTGCTACAACAGCACCATGGCTACAGAAGGCTGGCCGGGGTGTCGGGACAGGTGAATCAGACTTGGCAAAAACGACGTTCATCGATCGACAAAGCCGGCCGGTCCCTGTGATCTATTCAAGACCAAGAGGGAGTCGAAGACTGCGCCACCAACGGCTCAACAGCCTCGAGAAAGCGATCAGCAACCCGATCCCAGCTGTATTGACGCACGTGGCGCCGACCGCACTCCCGCAGACGGGCCCTCAAATCCGGATCCTGCAATAAACGCAGAAGGGCCTCAGCGAGCGCATCGGGATCGCGGGGCGGCACCAGCAGGCCAGCCTCGCCATCGGGCACCACCTCGGGGATCGCAGCAGAGGTGGTGGTCACCACCGGCAGGCCGCTCGCCATCGCTTCAAGGAACACGATCCCGAAGCCCTCCTGCTCGGACGGCAAGCAGAACACCGACGCCCGGGTGTACCAACGACGAACCTCAGCATCCTCTTGCAGTGCACCGAGGAGCCTGACCTGTGCCTGGAGACCGCGGTCCTGCAGGCGCCTCTGCAAGGCAGCGTGCTCAGGTCCGTCACCAATGA